>CAWURM010000112.1:0-3110 GCA_963924965.1 uncultured Flavobacterium sp. | reverse complement strand
ATTTTATGGATATTTTGATACTTTCTTCCACGCGCTTGTAATTTCCAGCTCCATAATTATAGCCCGCAATAGGAAGAAAACCTTGGGTGATTCCTAAAATGGGAAACAAACAAAACATGAGCATTCTACTGATTATTCCATAAATTGCAATGGCGTGTTCTCCACCATAAGTGTAAAGCGTATGATTGAGAATAATAGCCAGGACACTAACAACACCTTGCCGTGAAAAAGTGACAAAACTAAGTCCAGTAATTTCTTTTACAATGGGGAAGTTAAATTTAAAATGTCTTTTCTTTAAGTGTAATTCGGTTTTAAAAATGAAAAACCAAAGGACAAATAAGAAACACATAAAGTAGGATATAGAAGTAGCTAAAGCGGCTCCAATCATTCCTAATTCCATGATTTTGATAAAAAGAATGTCTAATCCAATATTGACAAAGGCTGGAATGATCATAGCAAACATCGCAAATTTTGCTTTTCCTTCGGCTCTTATAATATTATTCCCCATCATACAAAGTGCGAGGAAAGGCACTGAAAAGATAATGGGAAAATAAAAGGCAGTTGCAGGGGCTATAATGGCACCTTTTGCTCCAAAAAGCAACAACATTTCACTGCTAAATAAAACACCAAATAAGACGAAAAGGGATGACAAAAAAAAGGTCATCAAAATTTGATTACCAAATGTGAGCAGTGCCTTTTCCTTATTATTGGCTCCCAATGCTCTTGATAGGACGGATCCACCACCTACGCCAATTGCCATTCCTAGAGATGAGATAAAGAATGTAATAGGCAATACAACGGTCACTGCAGCAATTGCCAAAGAACCAATCCATTGCCCTACAAAAATAGTGTCAATTAAAATATTAACGGACATGAAGAGGATACCAATTGAGGCAGGGACCGCTTGTTTAATCAAGAGTTTCTTGATGTCTTGCGTCCCTAGTTCTTCGGCACTTATAGCCATTTAAAACTTTGAATCTTTAGATATTGCCCAGTTGTTAATCCATTTACTTACGGTGCTGCACCATTCATCACCATCATTTAAACAAGGGATTGCAAGAAACTCTTCTCCTCCATGCTCTTTGAATTCGTGGTTGGCTTCCATGGCAATTTCTTCTAATGTTTCTAGACAATCCGATACGAATGCAGGCGTTACAACAGCAAGTTTTTTAATTCCTTTCTCAGGCATTTTATTGACTTCAACATCAGTATAAGGAGTCAACCATTTGTCTCCAGCTAAACGAGATTGGAAGGTTTGACTGTATTTTCCTTCTGGAATGCCCAATAATTTAACCACTTGTTTCGTAGTTTCATAGCATTGATGACGGTAACAAAATTCATGAGCAGGTGATGGCGTGTTGCAGCATGATCCGTCAATTTTACAATGTGATTTGGTTATATCTGTTTTACGAATGTGACGCTCCGGAATTCCATGGTAAGAGAATAATAAATGGTCATATTCAAAGTTAGCCAAATGTCCTTTG
The DNA here is from genome assembly GCA_963924965.1 of uncultured Flavobacterium sp. Classification (GTDB taxonomy): domain Bacteria; phylum Bacteroidota; class Bacteroidia; order Flavobacteriales; family Flavobacteriaceae; genus Flavobacterium. Next base: position 1,626 of record CAWURM010000112.1, on the reverse strand, counting down.
ATAGAATCAGCTAGATTTTTTAAGTAATCAGGTTTGTTATAAAAGGCCGGAACTGAAGTAATATTCATTTCTGGGAAATGTTTTTTACGTAATTCTTCAGCAAGTTCCAGTATGGTAGTAGTAGAGGCCATCGCATGTTGCGGGTACAATGGGAAAAGTAACACTTCGGTTACGCCTTTATCACGTAATTCTTGAAGTCCAGATAACATGGATGGGTTTCCATAACGCATCGCTAGTGAAACGGGTACTTCAACTTGTTGCTTTACTTTAGCATGCATTCTTTTAGAAATCACTACTAATGGAGAACCTTCGTCCCACCATATTTTTGCGTAAGCAGCAGCTGATTTTTTAGGTCTAGTTTGTAAAATAATTCCTCGAACTAATAGTGCTCTCAATAAAAACGGAACATCAATTACATATTTGTCCATTAAAAACTCATCTAAATAAGGTTTCACGTCTTTGGGAGTTGGACTTTCGGGAGAACCTAAATTTACTAATAATACACCTTTCATTTTATTTTTTTTTGATTCGTAAAAGTAACTAAACTTACTTTTTATACATTGGAATTAACTATTTTTTATTTATTGTTTAATATAGAAAATCAATCAGAACTACGTATTTGGATTGATGGACATCAAATATTTCTTCGGAGTTGTGGCAAACTTCTTTTTGAAAGCCGCAATAAAGTGACTTCCTGTGCTGTAGCCAATTTTCAATCCTACTTCGTTTACATTATAAGAGCCGCTATCAAGTAATTTCCTGGCAAAATCCATTTTGTAATCAAATAGAAAGCCATAAACAGTATCACCATATATTTGCTTAAAACCCATTTTGAGTTTCTTTAAATTCAAACCAATTTCATCGGCCAGTTCTTGTAAACCAGGTGGTTCAGCCATATTAGCAATAATGATTTCTTTGGCTTTTCTAATTTTTAATACATTGTCTTCGTCAATTAAAAACGGACATTGTTCCGCATTAGGATCTTCAGTTCGATTGAAGTACAAGCTCAATAATTCGTATCCTTTCCCTTTGTAGTACAGGTTTTTTATCGAAGGGTGTAAATTGTAGTGAAACAATTGACTTAAAACAATAGCCATCGATGGGCTAATATTCCCCTCGTTATAATATTTTTTGTCTTTATTGTCACCGCTTAAAAAAGTAATGTAATCGGCTTCGGCAGAAAACAACGCGTGGAATTTTTTGATGGAAATAATGACAGAGATCACCCAAGAATTAGGTGCTAATTCCAAATTCAAAGGCAATTCCTTTTGAGGGTTGTACAATAAGAGAGACTTTTCCTCTTTTAAATCTAGTGCGTAATTCCCTTGATTGAAGATAAATTTTGCACTCCCTTTTAGGCCAAAGTGAAACTGTATCAGCCCACTACTCACTTCACGTTGAGCGTTAAAGATTTCCAATCCGTCATTTTGAAAACGAATCAGTGTAAAATCATCTTCTATTTTAATTATTTCTTGTGAACCCATAGCGACATTTTTTTTGTAATAACATGATAATTATCAGTGTTATTTATTTAGAACGACTCTAAATAAACAACGTGTAGTTACTTGATTTCAGTGCAAAAATAGTGTTTTTTGCCAATAAAGAGGACTTTAGAAATAAAAAAAC
>CAWURM010000111.1:0-2768 GCA_963924965.1 uncultured Flavobacterium sp. | reverse complement strand
CAAGAACGACCTAAACTGATTGTAGGTATAGTTGTCGATCAAATGAAAATGGAATATTTATATCGGTTTTCTAATGATTTTTCAAATGATGGCTTCAAAAGGTTATTGGGGAATGGATATACATTTCAAAATATGCATTTTAATTACATGCCTACTTATACTGCTCCCGGTCATGCTTCTATTTACACAGGAACAACTCCAGCAATTCATGGTATTGTAAGTAACGAATGGTTTAGTAGGAAGCTTGGTAGAGACATGTACTGTACAGATGACGCTAGTGTGAGTACAGTAGGTGATGGTACAAAGGAAGAAGGAGAAATGTCACCTAAGAACTTACAAACAACTACTATTACGGATGAGCTGCGTATGGGTACGAACTTTAAAGGTAAAGTTATCGGTTTGAGTCTTAAGGATCGAGGTGCTATTTTGCCAGCGGGTCATTTTGCAAATTGGGCTTTTTGGTACAGTAAAACCGGTTCGTTTATATCGAGTTCTTTTTATGGTGATAAGCTGCCGAATTGGGTTCAAAAGTTTAATGATGAAAAGCATTATATGCAGTATATTAATAAAGGATGGGATTTATTAAAACCAATAGCAACTTATGATGAAAGTTTAGCAGATAATAATCCATATGAAGGGAAGTTGTATAACAGTACAGCTCCCGTTTTTCCGTATGATTTGAAGGATATGTATGCTAAAAATGATGCAGGGGTATTGCGTTCTACTCCTTATGGGAATAATTTGCTGGCTGATTTTGCCATGAAAGCGATTGAAAAAGAAGAGTTAGGTAAAGATAATATCACCGATTTTTTAACAGTTAGTTTCTCTTCTACGGACTATGTAGGTCATTTATTAGGGCCAAGATCTATGGAGTTGCAAGATACATATTTACGATTGGATCAAACGATAGCGGAGTTTTTGAATTATTTGGACAAAACGGTTGGTAAGGATAATTACTTATTGTTTTTAACTGCAGATCATGCCGGTGCAGAAAATGTTAGTTATTTAAAAGATCATAAATACAATGTCAATAGTGTAAGTCCGAAGTATATTAGAAATAACTTAAAGGATTTTTCTATTAAGACATTTGGTGCTGATTTGGTGTTGAATTATGGTAGTTTCAATTTATTTTTTAATAAAGAATTGATCAAAATTAAAAACCTTGATTTAAACGCAGTTAAAGAAGCATTTAAAGGATATTTAATGACACAAGACTATGTTAAAAGAGTCTACACAGAAGAAGAAGTATTGAATTCGACGGGAAATGATTATTATTTGAATTTTATAGCTAAAGGTTATGACGTTACCCAAAACGGAGATTTAATAATTCTTGACAAACCTGGTTATATTGAATACCAAGGTACAGGTACATCACACGGTACGACTTATACTTATGATACTCATGTCCCGGCTATTTTTTACGGATGGCATATTAAAAAAGGGGAGTCATTTAATAAGAAAGAAATCACTCAAATAGCGCCAACAATTGCACAAAAGGTTAAGATTTCTTTTCCGAATGGAACGGAAGCAAATGTCCTTGAAGAAGTTTTAAAGGACTAGATTATTATAGAAACAAAAAAAGGTGTATTTTTTAAAATACACCTTTTTTTGTTTGACTATATGATTAAACAGTAGTTGCTACTGGTAATGGGATTTGATTTTTTAATAAATCTTCAAATGTTTCATGTGCACGGATTAGGTGGCCTTGACCGTTCATCCATAGCACTTCAGCTGGTTTGTATCTGGAGTTATAATTAGAAGCCATTGAGTAGCAATACGCGCCTGCATTTCTAAAACTTAGTATATCACCTTCTTTAATTTCTGGAATTCTTCTGTTATTTGCAAAAGTATCCGTTTCACATATGTATCCTACAACTGAATAGAAACGTTCTTTTCCTTTTGGATTCGAAATGTTGTCAATATGATGTTGTGAACCATATAACATAGGACGAATTAAATGATTAAATCCGCTATCAACACCAGCAAATACTGTTGACGTAGTTTGTTTGATTACATTTACTTTTACTAAAAAGGATCCTGCTTCACTCACTAAAAATTTACCTGGTTCAAAAATTAACGTCAATTCTTTTCCGTATTCGGTACAGAAAGCATTGAATCTTTTTGTTAATTTTTTACCTAGTTCTTCAATATCAGTTTCGATATCGTCTTTTTTGTAAGGCACTTTGAATCCACTACCAAAATCTAAAAACTCTAAGTTTTTGAAATTTCTTGCAGCGTCAAATAAAATTTCGGCAGCATATAAGAATACTTCAATATCTAAAATATCGGAACCAGTATGCATGTGAATACCTACGATGTTCATTTTTGTATTTTCAACAATACGCACTAGATGTGGTAATTGGTGCACAGATATTCCAAACTTACTATCAATATGACCTACAGAAATATTAGCATTTCCACCAGCCATAACGTGTGGATTGATACGGATACAAACCGGAACATTAGGGTGTTTTGCACCAAATTGCTCTAATATGGATAAATTGTCAATATTGATTTGAACTCCTAATGCGTGTACTTCCTCAATTTCTTCAAGAGATACTCCGTTTGGAGTATAAAATATTTTTTCTGGATCATATCCTGCATGAAGTCCTAATTGTACTTCTTGAATAGATACGGTATCTAGTCCAGATCCCATTTCTTGTAATAGTTGTAAAATAGCAACATTAGACAATGCTTTCATTGCATAATTGATTCGTAACTTCTCAACCTTCGAAAATGCTTTTGTTAATCTGTTGTATTGTGATTTT
>CAWURM010000110.1:0-19926 GCA_963924965.1 uncultured Flavobacterium sp. | reverse complement strand
AGCTCCTATATAAATGGTAGTTTCTTTAGCATCCTCTTTATTGACTAAAAGCACATTGTTTTCTGTGGGGAAAACAATCGGTTTAGCTGCAAGGTTTTCTGTAGCAGTTGAGTGTTTTTTCCAATTGGAAAATAATTTAGTTAGTATTTTTTTTAATTCTTTCGAATTAAAGTCTCCTACAACACTCAGGACTGATTCTTCCGGCCTATAATTAGATTTGTAGAAGGCTGTAACATCAGTGACATTTAATTTTTCAACTGTTGCTTTAACTCCAGTTATGTTATTCCCATACACGTGATTCCCATACAATAAGGCGTCAAAATAGGAGCCAATCACTGATCGAGGACTTTCTTTTTGTTGCTCTAGTCGCACTAGTAAACGATTTTTTTCTTTTTCAAATTCCGTGTTGTCAAAAACAGGATTTAATACTATTTCCTTGATTATTAATAGCACTTTGTCCAAATCCTTGGCTGCAAAATTAGAGGAAAGTCCAGAAAACTCTTTGGTAGCGTAGGTATTTACATCAGCACCTATGAAGTCTAATTCTTCTTCTAGTTTAGATTTAGTAAAATTTTGTGTACCATGTTTTAGTGCAGTGGCTGTTAGTGAAGCTAGACCTGCCTTTTCATTATCATAAATGGCACCGGCAGGAAAAAGTACTGAAACATCAATAATAGGAACGTCATGTTGTTCCATAAGGTTTACAGTTAGTCCGTTTGCCAGTTTAAAAGTGGTGTAGTTTGGTAATTTGTATCCTTGAGCGATTAGATTGATAGAACTAAAAACGAGAAGGCATAAAAGGATGTGGTTTTTATTTATTGATTTCATAATCTTAGTTTTCTACGTTTGTTTTTAAAACTCCTACTGTTCTATTACTCTTAGTAAAATATTTATTTGCTACATTTTGAACATCAGCAATGGTCACTTTGTTATAGTTTTTTGGAGCATCAAACATTTTTCTATAATCTCCAAAAAAGACTTCATAAGTACCAATATTATTAGACTTCCCGTCGATAGTTTCCACTTGACCGTAAAAGTCCATTAATTTTTGATTTTTTACTTTTTGTAATTCTCTTTCACTAATTCCGTCTTTTTTTATTTTTTCAATTTCAGCGTAAATAGCATTTTCTAAATCCAATTCGTTGATATTCGTGTTAGCAGCGGCATAAATAGAAAAAAGTCCGGGATCAAAACTATCTCCATAATCAGTAAATATTTGATTTGCCATTTGTTGTTTGTCTACTAATGAAGTATACAGTCGAGATGATTGTCCACTTGAAAGAATAGAACTCAATATATTTAAAGCATAATAATCTTCGTTTTTTGATTCGGGAGTGTGGTATCCAATTATTAAATAAGGATTAGTTACTTCTTTTTGAACCATAATTCTTCGCTCTCCCGTTTGTTTAGGTTCCACAATATGCACTTTTGGAGGTTCAGGTTGTGCAGGAATGGGTTCTAAATATTTTTCGGCTAATCGTTTTATTTGTTCAAATTGAACAGCTCCAGAAATTACAACTACACAGTTATTTGGCGCATAGTAGGTCTTAAAATAGCGTTCTAGGTCATTTTGTGTCCAGTTTTTCATGTCGTCCTCATATCCTATTACCGGCCAATGATAAGGATGTTCTTGAAAAGCAGTTGCTTGCATGGATTGGGATAAAAGCCTCCATTGTGAATTTTCTAATCCTGTTCGTCGCTCGCTTAATACAACCCCTCTTTCGCTTTCTACTATTTTTGGGTCAATACTTAAACTCGAGATACGGTCACTTTCTAGGTCAAAAATCACCTCAGTAGCCGATGCTGGAAACCAGTTGGTGTATACCGTAACATTTTCGGTGGTATAGGCATTATTCGCACCGCCATTGAACTCCATGGTTTGGTCAAATTGTTTTGGACCATATTTTTTGGCTCCGTTAAACATCATATGTTCAAAAAAATGAGATAGGCCTGTTATACCTTGGTATTCATTTCGACTTCCCACCTTGTAAAAGAGATACATATTAGCGTTAGGGATAGAAAAATCTTCGACGACCAAAAATTTCATACCGTTTTTAAGGGTGAATGTTTTTACATCATCTGCTTTCATTTGCGCATTCGCAGCAAAAGATAGTAATAGACCGAGGGAAATAATTATTCTTTTCATAATAAAGTGTGTAAAGAGTAGTAATCAAATGGAATAAAAAGTGTCTTTTCTTATTATAACCATTATTTATTTTAGTCTATGGTCTTGGTTTTTTGTTACAACCTAGAATCAGTATTTGATAGGTTCTAGTTCATTTTGAGGATTTATTATTCTTTAGATGATAACAAAAGATAAAAGGTATTGTTACGGGTTCAGAATTGCTCTTCCCTAAAATTGAACAGGGTGCAAGTTCCTCTTATTTTAAAAATAGTGTTTGTTGAATGATGAAATAGATAGAATCTCTACCAGTATACTAAATTGAAAAAATTGGAAAGCAATTTTAAATTCTAATTTTAAGTAATTAGTTTGCTAAAATGAAAAGCGCTGATAGTGAAATCTTCTTTTAAATATAATTTGTGCGCTATTGTTCTAACATGACCGCTATCTAAATGAACTGATTTACAATCGTTCTTCGCTGCTATTTCATATAAGTGTTTTAATAACAGGGAAGCGTGTCCTTTTCCTCTAGCTGATTCTAGTGTGGACAAATCATCAACATAGAGCATTTTACCACAATAAAGCATACTATAAATGCGATAACCTGCAATCGATACTACTTTATGATCTGCAATGATATATAAAAGTACATAGCCTTCTTTTTGCATTTCTTTTATTTGATCTACAAAATTTTCGGGTTGTAACATAGGCCTTAAAGCATATATTGCTTCCCAGCACATTAAAATTTCGTGATCGGTGATTGCAATTTTAATTTCTGCCATTTTGTATGTTTTTGAGATGTATATAAACGCTTAGTGTAATTGTGGATTGCTGTACTAATGTACTATTTATTTTTCAAATGACTTTGTAAAATTATAATTCAATACCAATCCTACATTTTCATTTGTATAGTTGATGGAAGCGCTAAATAAATGATTGTCAATGTAACTATTATATAATTCCTGTATGATTAATAGTTTGTCATTTAATGCATTATATACTCTAATTTGTATTTTATAGAAATCGTATTTTCCTAGTTTTAGATCTGATGTGGTCAGCTCTACTTTTAACTGTTCAATTTTGGAGTAGGTGCCTTTTATTAACTTTTCTGAGAAGATTTTATGTTCTTCTAAAGTCATTTGTTTGGTTCCAATTAATGATTCAAAGCTGCAATTAAAATAATTGTATTTATCTAATTCGAATCCAATTAATTGGGTGGGATGAGGGTTGATTTTTAAACCGTTTGGAACTTCGGATTTTAAAGCTTCATATCCTTTTTTTTCTAATTCTTCCGTTCTTTTTTGCTCGGTGATGGTATAGCCGGCTGGAATTGCTATTTTCCAGTCAAATAAATAGCAAGAATAAATGTCGTTTTCTATTTTGCCGTTTTCAGCAACGGCTACTATTAGATCTCCTTTTATTGTTTCATTCCTGCTTATTTTTTCCTGAGAAAAAAGACAATTAACAGAAAGCAGTAGCAAAAAGATGTAAATTTTCATAGGTAGATTTGTGTTGATACAAAAGAAATTAAGCCCTTGAAAATTAGTGCAAACGCAAGATTGCTATTAGCACAATTTTACTGTATTTAATTCTAATTTGTATGTAAAAGTGGAGTTAAACCGCTAGTTGATGCTGTACAGTGGATGCACAACAAGAAATACTGTTCAACTTAGGTTTCATCATTAAAAGTAAATCAATAATGAAACCTTTGTTGAATTCAGATTTTTTTTAATTGTCTACTTTTTCCAGTTGACCAATTTTTTTCCAACTAGGGTCAATATTCATTGCAACTGCGATATAAATGTCTTTTCCATTACTTTTAAATGCAGTTCCCTTGTTCATTTGAGCACTGATATCATCCGGCGATAAATTGTACATTGCTCCCGTTATTGGGTCAACAATGATACCTATTAAACCTCCAAATACTATGTTTCCTATATACCAAGCATTAAATTTTTTGGTAAGTTTAGTTTCATAAGTCTGATAACCATCAAGCTTAATCATAACACTATGTTCGCTTTTTCTTGCTAATTTAATTTCAAATGGTGTTTTTCCAACTTCTACTTCGTCAATAAAGATGGTTGCAGTTGATGGGTTACTTGAAAATTTAATGTTTTGTTTTGAACCTGAAACAATTGTAGCACAACTAGATACTAATAGTGTAAGCACAAAAGAGCAAGAGATAATTGTTTTTCTCATTTTTTAAGATAGTTAAGGATTAATTTATTTGTAATTGATATTGTGATAATTGAGTTACGTCTCCTTCATAGTAGTAGAATTCAACGGTCATTCTATAGCAAGAACTCCATAAGTCAGGAGTAGTTTTTTTTACTACTTTAACAATATTTGCTCCATTAGCGCGAGCTAGTTTTCTTGCACTTATTAAATTAGTATTGAACCCACAATCAGTAGAAAAGCCGCTATCTCCAAATCTTGCTTGTCCAACTTTTTTTACTTTTTCAGGAAGTTTATGTTCTAGATCTAGAAAGGCGACCTTGTTTTCTATGGTTAAAGGGGTTAAGCGTTCCGTAAAAGTGGACTTAATATTTGCCCCACAACTGAATAGGGCGAAGGAAAAAATGGTAATAATTAGTTTTTTCATAAATAGTGTTTTGTTTTTAAAATGGTTGAATGATTTTCTTATTTGTAGTAATAATACCAATTGCTTTGGAAATTTTTATCAAAGTTTTCTTTACTATCAAGATAAAGAGAAAAATGCTCTCTTTTATAATATCCAAATTGGTCGTGTGGCGCTAAAAGATTAAAATAGTGGTCAGTCCAGCATTGTCTTTGGTCGCTTTTTTCATATTTTTTTACTTGTTCATCACTGTAAACAAAAAAAGTACAGCCTGAAAAGCCAGGTGAAATTTCCCAGATATCTTTGTTTTGTAGTTGACTTTTAAGTTGCAGTAGGTTATGTTGTGAGACATTTTGGTTCGCTTCAATTTTCGCGATGGGTTCAAATGCGCTGTAAACAATTAGTATGTTTTCCAGCTTGTATTTGGTTTGTTTTTGTTTTGTGAAGTAATTAATAAATTTATTTTCTTTACTAATTTTCTGTTTGGTTACTGAAATATGGAATCGATCCGCAATCATTTTTTGCTTTTTTCTGTCGAAATTGTAGTCTTCTCCATTTTCGTAAAAACTTTGTTTGTCTGCTTCAAATTCAAAGCAAATAGTAAGACGTGGTTGTTCTGTTTTACCAATACAGTCGTAAATAATGTTAATAGTTCTAACATTGAATGTAGAATCAATAAAATCAGCTAGCTCCCTGAAATCAGCGTTCATAGTTGCTTTTTTAAGCATAATTTGCTTAGTTAATTTGTAATCATCATCAGAAGGCATTACCATAGTGAAACTGTCATTTCATGTAGTGATTTATAGATATACAGTGCAAAAATAATTCTTTTTTTGTATTCTTTTTCTTGGTAAATATACAAGATATTCCTAAACTAGCAATACCCATTTTAGTGCTGTTTTCATGGCAAATTTCTTAAAAAAATAGAAAAAGTAAATACTGTTTACTGTCCACCAACAATTGTTCTAAATGTCAAATTTACTCTGGGTTTTGTAACTAGTTTAGTGGGAGGTAATCGATGTAGCCAGTGGGTTTGGGTTTGATCTTTCATCACCAGGAGGCTACCGTTTTGCAGTACTTGAGAAACAGTTTCTTTGGTTTCTTTGTGTTTAAACGCAAACTTACGTTCGGCTCCAAAACTTAGGGAAGCAATTGCGCCGTTTTTCTTTAGATCTTTTTCTCCATCGCTATGCCACGCCATTCCTTCGTTTCCATCATGATATAGATTGAGTAGACACGAGTTGTAGGTTTCGCCTGTGGTGGCCTCCGCCAGTGCTTTGAGCTCTAGTAAAGCAGTAGTCCATGGCAAAGCTTGCTTAGTAATTTTAGAGTAGGTGTAATTGAAATTAATATCGCCATACCAAGCGACTTTGCGTTTAGTAATAATAAGTTTTCCAAAAATGATAGCTTGGTCATTTTGCCAGGCAATATTTTCAAGTAATTCAATCAAATAGTCATTTGCTTTGGTTGCGGTCATCAATTGACCATAATAGTTCACCATACCGTCTTTTGGTAGCAGGTTTGTGTTTTGGTATGGTTCTGAGTTGAATAAATCCATTGTTGTTTTTGGGTTTTCCTACAAGGAGCACAAGTTCGGAAATTGTTTTGAATTACTTTCTCTTCAGAAGTAAAAAAAAGTCGGTTTTATCTCTTTGTTTAGTTACCAGATTAGGAAAGCAGTTTTTACAATTGTTTTAGTTTTGGACACTTATTAAAAACAATTAATATCCGTTTGTTTTGACTTTGGTCTTGGTATTTTTTGAGTGGTAAGTGTATGGGATTTGCGTGAGGGGTTGTAGCGAAAATCCTCCCGTTTTTTTGCGGGAGATTGCAGCGTAAAACCCGACCCGCAGGATCACGCCCCAATTATTTTTACAATTTTATTTGGAATAAACAGCAGCCTTTAGTGTCTTGGTAGTGTTGCGGTAGGCCTGCAGTAGATTGTAATTCAAATAAGCCCAAGAAATCGAATCCTGCACTAGTGTAATGCTTAATTAGTCCTGTATTATTGCCTAATGTGTCGAGACGAACATAGTCTTTATGGATTTCTTTAGCGTATGTTTTGGCCCAGTCTACGATGATCTTCACAAAATGATGTCCTCGAAAATCAGGATTAGTAGCAATTCTATGGATGTAAATAGCGGCATCAGCATCGCGTTCTTCCCAAATCTCAGGATCGTTAAAGGTAATCGCCCAAACGCAGGCAATTTGGTTGTCGATGATCAATTTCCATTGGCGGTTTTCGGCTATTTCTTTTTCTACTAATTGTCTTTCAAAATTTGGCCAAACGACAACGTTTTTTGTTTTTTGATAGGCGGAGGCCATCGCGTAAAGCTGGAATATTTCGTCTATATCAGCGGCGTTGCTATTTGTTATTTTCATTTATAATTAGTTTTGATGCTCCTTTTTTACTGTTGTCATTCGGTTTTCGATGCTTCCCATCCAATAAATGCTGTTTTTCTTGTATTTCCCCACAAGTATCGCTTTGCATAGGTATGGCAAAAATTCCTTGGGACTTGTGACAAGCCATTCAGTAAAAAGGCGCTGAAAAAGGGAAGGACTCCGGTTTACCTTATCAGCCAAATCATCAAGATTGGTTTGGTCTTTAAAGTTAGGTGTAATAATCAATTGCGACAGCTACACGATGTTCATTAATTGATTGTTGGGGATCTATAGATTCTTTATACAAGACAAATATCGGTAGTTATTCGTTATAATAAAATCTGAAACTAGCTATGGTTGGTATGATTCTATTTTTTTTTATTTGAAATAATTTTTGGTTTATTAATTTTTCTTGGCTCATTAAATATTTCTAAATCCTTTCTCATTAATCGTTTTTCTAACCAAGTGGTAAGCTTTTCTTTGGATTCTGGATTTAGGTCGTTTTTACTTTTGTATATTAAAATAGGTACTGTTTTAAGACTGTCTGTTCCTTCGTTAAAAAGATGGTTTGAAAGTGAAATATTTTCTATTTCAGGAAATAGTATTTTTATTTCAGAAAGGAGCAGGTTTGTGGGGTACTTGTTATCGGCTATTTGTTTTTTCAATTTTAAGATAGTTACATCTTTTTCACTTAGTACTGATTTATTGAACTTAATTTCGTTTAAAATATCACTTTTAAGATCTGTTGTGTCTTGCATAACAAACAGTTTAGTGTTTTTGATATCATAAAGTTTTAATTTTTCATTAAGGGCATTAATCTCTTTTTTACTAAATCGTTTGGAGAGAAAACCAAGTTCTAATTTCTTAGGACTAACATTGAATTTGGTTTTTTTGTATAAAATAGCAATCCCTTTATTTGTAAATTCGGTTTCCATAAAAACATCGATTTGATGTTGGTATTTTTTTTCTTGAAACAGTTGATAAGCAAAATAAATACTGGGAAGTACCAAAAGTGTAATTAAGATCGTGATACCGTTTTTGACTTGTTTTTGATGTTTGTCATCTAATTGTTTCTTTATGGGATACTTTAAAAATTTGACAATAAAGAAAGTGGCAATACAAATAAAAACACAATTAATCGAGTACAAATACATGGCTCCAAAAAAGAATTTTAGATTTCCCAATGCTAGTCCGTAACCTGCAGTACATAGCGGAGGCATTAAGGCTGTCGCTATTGCTACCCCTGGAATAGGATTTCCTTTTTCAACTCGGGTTATAGCTACAGCGCCAACAATACCACCAAAGAAAGCGATAAGAATATCGTAGATATTGGGTGCAGTTCTAGATAATAATTCGGGTTGCGCTTCTTTAAAAGGGCTAACGTAGAAATAAATGGTAGAAACTAATAAACCTACTACAGTCGCCACTAAAAGGTTTTTAAGTGATTTGTTTAGTAAATCAAAATCATAAATCCCTAAACTAAATCCAGCACCAACTATTGGTCCCATTAAAGGAGATATAAGCATGGCTCCAATAATTACAGCAGTCGAATTGACATTCAAACCAATAGAGGCAACTACAATAGCACAAGCTAAAATCCATAAATTAGAGCCTGTGAATGAAATATTAGACTTTACATCTTCTAGAACTTTATTTTTATCTTGTTCTCCTTTATTCAGGTTGATGTAGGCAATTAGTTTAGTTAGGGTTGCTTGCATCTTTTTCAGCTTTTAATGTTTTTTTCAAAAATAAGAAACCTAATACTCCCGCAATTAAGGAAGAGATTAAAATGACAAACTTAGCATTATTAATAATAGTTTGATCATCGAAGGCTAGTAAAGTTATAAAGATGGACATGGTAAAACCAATTCCACCAAGAAAGCCTACACTGGCAATTGTTCTCCAATTCAGGTCATCAGGGAGCTTGCAAAACCCAGCAGAAACAGCTAGAAAACTAAATAAAAAGATTCCTAATGGTTTTCCTACTATTAGACCCAAGGCTATCCCAATACTATAATGTTGCGCTAGTGTTTCGCCAATATTTGAACTTACAACGATGGCGGTATTGGCCAAAGCGAATAAAGGAAGGATAAAAAAGCCTACTGGTTTATGAAGAAAACTTTGTAGTTGATACGAAGTTGACTTTTTATCTCCATCTCCAAAAGGAATTACAAATGCCAACAATACACCAGTTACAGTCGCATGTATTCCAGAATGTAGCATGAACCACCACATAATAACTCCTCCAATAATATAGGGAATTAAATTACGGACTTTCAATCTGTTTAAGATGAAAAGAGACAATAGTACCACCATTGCCATAATTAGATTACTCCAAAAAATAGTTTTAGTATAAAAGGCAGCGATCACAAATATGGCTCCTAGATCATCAATAACTGCCAGAGCGGTTAAGAATATTTTAAGCGACAAAGGCACTCTATTTCCTAATAAAGATAAAATACCTAATGCAAAAGCGATATCAGTTGCCATTGGAATTCCAGCTCCAGAATGCGCTACGGTACCAAAATTTAAAAGTAAATATAGTCCGGCGGGTACTGCCATTCCCCCTAGCGCTGCAAAAATAGGAAGTAGTGCATCTTTAATATTGGATAATTCACCTAGATAAATTTCTCGCTCTAGTTCTAAACCAATTAGCAAGAAGAAAATAGTCATTAAACCGTCATTTATCCAATATTCTAAACTTTCCCCGGCAAATTTAGTATGCCATGTATGTAAATATTGACTACCAAAAATTGAATTTGCTAGAATAAGTGATATTAGAGTGCATCCAATTAGAATCAATCCACTCGACTTTTCGTTTTCAAAAAATTCATTAAATAAATCGGCATTGTATATTTTCTTGATGGTCTTCTTCATTTTGCTTTTCATGGATGTCTTTTTTTATTCTTAACCTAAAATTATTTATTGTTTTATGTGGTTTAAGATATAAATGTGAATTTACAAAAATAGTTAAAAAGTGTCGAAAGTCCTTGTAGAATTGTATAATAATCCAAATTGTAAGGGAGTTTAAAATTTATAAAAGAGTTTAGGAATGTCACTTTTTTCTGCGTAGGAAGCGTTTTTTCAAAAAATAATAATTGGATTTGAGAGAGTTTTTGATTGAAAATTATGATGCAGGTTTTATTAGATTTCTCGTTTCATAAGCAAATCAGTTTGGATATCCTCTCCTAATTTAAAAACATGTTGATCAAAAACGACGAAACCATTTTTCGCATAAAAAGCTATGGCTTTATGGTTTTCTTCCCAAACGCCTAACCAAATGTATTCTACCGATTTTTGTTGCACGATTTTAATCACTTCGTCCATAAATAATTGACCTACTTTTTTCCCATGATATTGTTTTAAAACATAAATGCGCTGTACTTCTAAAGCATTTTCATTTAACAGTTCAGTTTGGGCTTTGCCAAAATTGATTTTAAGATACCCAATGGCCTCTTGATTTAAAATGGCAATGAAAAAATGGGAATCTGGATTGTTGAGTTCTGCTTTTAATTGTGTGCTGTTGAAACTGTGTGCAACATAATCTGCAATATTTTCCGGTGAGTTTACACCTGCAAATGTCTCAATGAAGGTTTGAGTTCCTATTTTTTGTAAGGTTGCTATATCAGCAATACCCGCTTTTTTTATGGCAATTGGATTCATGTCTATATCCTGTAAATTGAGGTTTAATTGTAGAATCAAAAATAGTTTAAATAAAATTGGCAACCATTTTTTATTTCTATTTCTCCATAGAACGAATCAATTTATAAATTGCCATTTCTTGTTTGCAATTTGTACTTTTGGGCTATAGAACGTTCAAACCTGAAATAGGATTATATATGAAAATTGTTATCTCGCCAGCCAAATCATTAAACTTTGAAAAGGAATTACCAACAGCTCACTATACTGAACCATCTTTTTTGAAAGAATCCAGACAGATTCATAAAGTGTTAAAAGAAGAAAGTCCAAAACAGTTGACTGAATTGATGCATATTTCAGAAAAATTGGCCGATTTAAATTGGCAGCGCAATCAAGATTGGAAAACACCTTTTTCACCAGGTAATGCACGTCCGGCACTTTATACTTTTGACGGAGATGTCTATACTGGCGTAGATGCTTACACAATTCCTGTTGATAAATTAGATAGGGTTCAAGATAGTTTACGCATTCTTTCAGGTTTATATGGATACTTAAAACCTTTGGATTTAATGCAAGCGTACCGATTAGAGATGGGAACAAAATTACCCATTGGCGAGAGCAAAAATTTATACGAATTTTGGAAATCGACTATTACGAAAGCTTTGAATAAGGAATTGAAGGAAGGCGAGCTTTTTATCAATTTAGCAAGTAACGAGTATTTTTCGGCGGTTGATGTAAAGGCCTTAAAAGTACCAGTGATTACTCCAGATTTTAAAGATTATAAAGATGGAAAACTAAAGATCATCAGTTTCTTTGCGAAGAAGGCGAGGGGAATGATGGTACGATACATTATTGATACGGATGCTAAAACAATTGACGATCTAAAAGGGTTCAATTATGAAGGGTATCAGTTTGATGCTAATTTGTCCAAAGGAACACATTTAGTTTTTACAAGATAATCACAATTTAGATCCAATAAAAAAACGCCAATTTCTCTATCGAAATTGGCGTTTTTTATTTAGCTATTAATGCATGGCATCAGCAGGATTTATTTTATTTTTCCCTTTTTTTATTAAAAAGATAATGGGAATACAGCACAAAAACATGATTCCTAAATATAAAAATATATCCATGTAAGAAAGTACCGTGCTTTGCTTCATAACTGAGTAGTCAATGGCTTGGTAAGCTTTTTTCAAAGCCTCATTAGCAGTAAAACCTTTCGACATAAATCCATGTTGCAGTTGTGCGACACGTTGTTGTACTTCAAATCGACTTCCATCTAGGTGAGAAACTAAATTCACCCGATGTTCTTGACTAAAACGAGTAATAAATGTGGTTATAATTGCAATACCAAACGATCCTCCTAATTGTCTCATCATCCCTGTAAATGCAGCTCCTTCACCAATATGTTTTCCGGATAAAGTAGAAAGGGATAAGGTTGTTATAGGTACGAACAGTAATCCTAAACCAATACCTCTTAAAATTAATGGCCAGAACAAATGTTCAGTTCCCGTATCAGGGGTCATATTATTTCGCATCATTAAGGTAAAGAAAAAGAATATTAAAAACCCTATGGCTACCATATACCCTTGTGGAACTCCTTTTTGAATTAATTTACCTATTATTGGCATCATAAAAGCGGTTGTTATTGATCCTGGAATCAATAATAATCCAGCATCTGTTGCAGTCCAGCCCAAAATGGATTGGGTGTAAATGGGAATAATTAAAGTAGAACCATACAATCCAAATCCTAAAATGAAACACATTACAGTACCAATTCTTAGATTCCCATCTTTTAATACACTAAGGTTTACAATAGGGTATTTATAAGTTGATTCTCTCCAAATAAACAATATCAATCCAAATAAGGAAGTGACACTCAAACCGAGAATTAAGTTGTTATTGAACCAATCATCTTGTTGTCCATGTTCTAAAACAAATTGTAGCGAACCAATAAATGTAGCCAAAAGAATAATTCCAATCCAATCGACTTGATTTGATTTTAATTTCTCGCCGTATTTTGGACTTCTAACAAATGATAAAGTCAAAAGTGTAGCGATAATTCCTAAGGGTATATTGATATAAAAAATATAAGGCCAAGAGAAATGATCCACAAGATAACCTCCTAAAGGTGGACCTAGTGTTGGACCTACAATAACACCCATTCCATATATAGCCTGCGCCATTCCACGTTTAGCAATTGGGTAACTTTCTGTAATAATCGTTTGTGCGGTTACTAATAATGCACCTCCACCAAGACCTTGAATAAATCGAAAGGCAACCAGTTCCCAAATATTAGTAGCATTACCACATAAAAAGGAGGCTGTGGTAAAAATGATGATAGAAACTGCAAAATAATTACGTCTTCCAAATTGTTGTGAAAGCCAACTCGTCATAGGGATCACGATCACATTTGCAATAGCATAAGCAGTAATAACCCAAGCCACATCTGTTAAGGTTGCACCCAGGCTTCCTCGCATGTTAGTTAGTGCGACATTGACAATAGTCGTGTCTACAATTTCCAGCAAGGCACATAGCACTGCAGTAATTGTAATAATAACACGTCTAAAGCCGTATTCTACTAAATCGTCTTCTGATTGTACCATTTTTATTTTATATGTACGTCAACATCCACATTCATTCCCGGACGTAATAATTTTATTTTCTCCACATCATTGTCAGCATCTATGGTGATTTTTACCGGCAATCGTTGAATTGTTTTTACAAAATTTCCTGTTGCATTATCAGGAGGTAAAATAGAAAAACGAGAACCAGTTGCTGGAGAGAATGAAGTAACGGTACCATTAAATTCATAATCAGGATAAGCATCTACTTTTAAAGTTACTTTTTGTCCAGCCACCATTTTGTTTAATTGTGTTTCTTTGAAATTAGCAATAACCCAAGCTTCTGTATTATTTATAATATAAAATAATGATTGTCCCGGCTGTACTAATTGTCCTGGCTGAATATCAATTTTTGAAACTTGTCCATCTATTGCAGCAGTTACAACAGTATAACTTAAATTCAATATGGCAGTATCCAATTGTGCTTTAGCTCTTTTAATATTGGCCGCTGCTACATCGGTTTGTTTGTCAGTTGCTTTTGACTTAGCAATAGTAACTGATTTTTGAAAAGCAGATGCTTTTTCTTGCTGTTGCAAAATACGAACTTGATTCTCTGCTTCTTGTTTGGCGGCTAAAGCTTGCTCAAATTGTTGTTTGGTAATGGTATGACTTTGGTACAAATTATTATATCTGTTGAAATCGCTAGTCATGCGCCCTAATTTAATTTTAGCCGATTCGATATTTCCACCCGCCGATTTCACATTTGCATCTGAAACAGAAATACTAGCTAATATACTTCCAATGTCTGCTTTTGAAACTTCAAAATTTCCTTCGGCCGCAGCTAAATTTGCTGTAGCTTCATCTATTTTCAATTGGTAATCTCTTTTGTCAATTGTAAACAAAGTATCTCCTTTTTTTACAAAATCATTATCTTTTATGTACACTTTACTCACATATCCTGAAACTCTTGGAATTATAGGATTCATGTTTTTTTCAATTTGTGCATCATCGGTACCTTCATGAGAAAGCGAATGCATGTATTTGTAAGTTCCATAAGCAAGACCTAATAAAACTAAAGAAGTGATTATGATGATAAACTTTGGGTTTGATTTTTTCTTTTCCATTTTAGGTATCGATTATATTTTTGAAAGATTGAAGGTTTGGTTTAATTGTCCGCTTACTGAAAGCAACTCGTAATATTTTTGGATAACATTTGCTCTCGCTAACGTTTTATTAATGTTAGAGCCTAGTTGCTCCACATCGGCTTCTAACAAATCATTGGTATCTGAGAGTCCGTTATCGTATTTATCTTTTATGATTCTATAATTTTCGGATGCTTGTTCAACTGCTTGATTGTACACTACATTTTGCTTCAGCGCTAAATCATAATCTTCGATGGCTTTTTGAACTTGGATTTTGATATAATCCGTTAGCATCGCTTCTGAGTTTTGAATTTCGAGTGCTTTACTTTCGGCAATTTTTACATTGGTCCCATTTTTCAAGATATTACTGATATCATAGGAAACGCCAATTCCAATATTCATGGCATTTTGAACAGTAATCACGTTTTTTAGGTTTAGAGCTGTATAACCTGCAACGATCGAAATAGCAGGGTAGTAGCCGCTTTTTGCCACTTTTATATTGGCTAAACTTGCTTTTTCTTCTAATTGGATGGCCTCAAGATCTTTTCTGTTTTGAAGTGCTAGCTGCTCATCTGTTGGGATGTTTTTCATTTGAAAATCAGCAAAATCACTTTCTTTAACCTCTAATTTCGTTTTTGGTTCTAATTTTAAAAGACTGATGAGCTCAAAATTCACAACATTTAGATCACTAATAGCACGATCTAAAGTCAATTGAATTTTAGAAACTTGCAGTTGTGATTTCAATAAATCGTTTCTCGGAATAATTCCGTTTTTTTCTAGTTCAATAAAATCAACAACTCGTTGTTTAGCGCTTTTTTGATTTTCTTTTAATAGTTCTACTGTTTTTTGCGCTTTGTACAAACTAGCGTATAAATTGATCACTTTCATGGCCACTTCTTCTTTGGTTTGCATTGCATTTGCTGTTTCGGCTTGATATAAATGATCAGAAACCTTAATTAGATTTTGTATTTTAAATCCAGCAAATACCGGCAAGTTTGCGTTAGCTTGTCCTAAGACTAATTGATCAACAACAGGTAAGGGATCTGAATTGTTCGTGTTTTTATTGATTTTTAAATCAATGGTAGCCTTTGTCAGTCTTTGGTATTGAGCTGAAACTTTAAAATCGGGATAGCTGTTGTTTTTGGTCGATTGCAATTGAAGTCGTGAAGTTTCCACTTTTGTATTTGCCAGGGAAACTTCATTGCTTTTATTCCAAGCCATCTGAATGGCTTCACCCAGAGGCAAGCTCGTTTTATCTTGTGCCTCTATGGTAGAAATTCCAATAAAGAAAAATCCAAAAAGCAGGAGTTGATTAACTTTCATATATTAATAGCGCTTTTATTGTTTGTTGAATGTGTTGGGTAAGACTTGTTTTGATATAGGTATTAAATAAATCTTCAGAGTTTAAGTTTAATAAGTTTTGGAAGTAGGACTTATTCATGTGAAAATGAAAAAAGGTCCCTAAAATAGTAGGGGATATGAGTTCTATAACGATGTCTTTTCTAAATACACCTTTACTTTGTCCTTCTTTGATGATAGTTGTTAATGATTTAAGATTTCCATTTCTTAGGTTATCAAGTACGGTCATTTTGATATCGTTTTTTCCCGACGCGAATTCAAAATGTAATATTCTATAAATTCCTTTATTGCAATTGATTCTATTGATATATAATTCAATTAACCGGTTTATTTTGTCGATAGGCTCCAGGTTTTCAGCAGAAAGGGATTCTAATTGAAATTTTAAGTCCTTAGTTCTAAATGACACTAAGGATTCTAATAATTTTTCTTTAGATCCAAAGTAGTAGGAAATCATGGCAATATTAATCTGAGCTTGTTTTGCTATCGTTCTAATGGAAGTGCGATCAAAACCGTTTTCAGCAAATAACGTCTCTGCTACTTGTAGAATTTGGATTTGTTTGTCGTTAAAAGTTTCCTCAGCTAACATAGTAATGGATTAGGTCTCAAAATTAAACAACTGTTTAATTTAAACAGTTGTTTAATTTTTATTTAACATAACATTAACTTTTAAAAAACATCTCATAGTTGCGTTCAATTCCCAATTAATATCGTTCTTAATTTTACTTTTCAAACTATGATTTGAGGTTATAGCGTTATTTGAAACTAGTAAAGTTGCGTATATCAAAACATTAAGATATGGCCCAAAATTGTGAATATCTATTTTAGAAATGAGGCTCATTTTTTTCTTTAAAATCTATCTTTGACATCCTTAAATAAAAAAATTATGAGCACCATGTGGTACGAATGCAAAGTAAAATATAGAAAAACAGATGAAACTGGTTTACAAAAAGTTACAACCGAACCTTATTTAGTAGACGCTTTATCTTATACAGAAGCCGAGAGTAGAATCAATGAAGAAATGGCAGCTTATATTAGTGAAGAGTTTAAAATCACAAATATTAAAGTGGCTAATTATGCTGAGATTCATCCTTTTGAAAACAGTGATCGTTGGTTTAAATCAAAAGTGTCATTATTGGCTTATGACGAAGAAAGCGGTAAAGAGCGTAAGACTAATATGTATATCTTGTTGCAGGCCAATGATGTGAAAGAAGCTTTTGACAACACCACTAGCGTAATGAAAGGTACGATGGGCGATTATACCATTCCCGCTATTGCAGAATCTCCTATAATGGATGTATTTCCATATTTTAGTGGTGAAGAAGGTGAACTAGAACAATTAGAAAGATTCAATGCATTGAAAGCTTCTAAACCAGAGGTTGCTGCTGAAATCGAAGATCATATGGAATTTGTAACCGAAGATGAGGTAGAGGAAGAAGCTACGGTTTAAGATTATTGTTATATAGTATGATCGCAAATTCACAAATTAAACCACTTAAAAATGGACAAACTAATTTGTGAATTTGCGGTTTTTTATTTTCAACAGTAGCCGTTAATATTGAATTGCCAATACTTTTTCATATGCTTTTCTGGCGGCACCTCTAAAATAGACTTCGCCACAGTAGGAGTATCCTAAGTTTTCAAAAGTTTTCATCATGGGGATATTGTCAAAGTTAGTGTCTGCCTTGACGCTGTAGATGTTATTTTGTAAAGCAAAATTTTCCACAAAACCAATAATCATTTTGGCTAAACCTTTTCCTAAATACTGTTCCGCAATGGCTACCCTGTGAATGACGACAAAATCATCGTTTGTCAACCAACTTCCCTCGATTCCAGCATATGCAGGCTCATCATTGAGGAGTACGGCACAATAGCCAATGATTGTTTCTTCGTCAAGTAAAACAAAACCATGCCCTTTGTCAATATCGTTTTTAATTACCACGGGATTAGGATAACCGTCTTGCCATTGTTGACTGCCTTCCAATTTTCTGCGCAATATGGCGTGTTGTAAAATCTCCCAAATGGGAGCAATTTCATGTAATTGAGCTTTTCTAAATTGATAATTCATGGAACAATTGTATTGTGATGTAATCTAAGTGATAAAATCTTGCTGGAATGTTTTTGTTAATCCTTAATGGGTTGGTAAGATAATACAATTTTACCGCCAGAAAATAGTTTGGCTTGCGTAGGAGTAAATTTTTGTATGCCCTCAATAGCGTTAAAAATGGTCATGCCACTACTTATAGCGGTTGGATTAACAATAAAATGGTACTCATCAATAAGTGCTTCTTTTATGAGAGCCGAAACAAAACTAGCACCACCCACTACAATAATGTCTTTACCTTCTTGCTGTTTTAAGTTGGCAATTTCTTCAGCAAGATCTCCTGTGGCCAAAGTCGTGTTGTCCCAAGTAGACTCCTGAATTGTTTTGGTAAAAACTACTTTTGGCATTGCTACTATCTTTTTTGCAAATGGCGTATCTGGATTTTTTTCTACGGTATTCTCCCAATGTTTTATAAAACCATCTGCCATTTTTCTACCAAGCAATAGCGTGTCTGAGGAATCGTATTGCGAATTGATGAACGCTAAGAATTCGTCATCCGGGTGCCAAGTCATCCAGTCCATTTCTCCATTAGGTTGCCCTACAAATCCGTTGATGGTCATTTGCATGGATAGTTTTACTTTCCTCATTTTGTTTATTTGTTGGTTGTAGTGGATTTGTATATTTTAATTTGAATTAAAAAGTAAGCGACATTAGCTGTTTTATTCTTTGAGGATTCTATTTAGATTCTCAAAAAACATCGTCCATCCTGTCACAATTCCGGAATTAAGTACCGTTTCTTTTTGTTGTTCTGTTGCAAAACTGGAATAGATCATCATTAGGGTTTCAGTACCAGAAGGCTCGAAAATGATTTCAGTGAGAATTGGTTCATTGTTCGCTCTATCATCATCCCAAGAATCTTTATATACCATTCGATTTGGCTTTTCAAGTATGAGGTATTCTCCTCTTGTGGGATAAATTTCTCCTTCTGGAGATTTCATATGAATGCTAAAGTAGCCACCCACTTTCAAATCCATTTCGGCTCGAACAATTGAAAAACCTGTGGGATAAAACCATTTTTTAAATACTTCTAAATCAGTCCAAGCTTGGTACACTTTAGTACAGCTAGCATCGATAGTGTATTCAAGTACTAAAACAGGTTCCAGGTAATTTTCTGTCTTAAAAAGCCCTTTCATAATTTCTGTTTTTAATTAGCTTTTTGTACGCATTGCTATATTCAACTTAAAATTACTCAAAAAAAGGCAGTAGCGAAGAAGTAACCTTACCAATTTTTATTTATTTTTTTATGCATCTAACACCAGCACCGATTCGTATGGAATTATCAGTATATAGTATGTTGCTGTTGTTAAAAAGCTGTACTAATATTCTTGTTCTTGAACCAAGAGGCAGACTAGAGTTTGTATTTGATGTTGCCCACGTACAGATTCCATTTCCCAGTGTAGGACCTCCAAGTGTATTTATATAACCATTAGGTAAGCCATTAAATCTAATCGCGTTAGTTCCGTTTCCGGAGCTATTAACCCATCCAGTTGAGGACTTTAATGCTATTGCTTCTTTATTTTCGAAACCATTTGCTGATAGGTAATCCTCTAATTGCTTAAAATCTGCTTGAGTAGGAATACGCCAACCTTCAGGTGCTAATTTTCCACTTTCGATTGCCCAATGGTTATACATCGCTCCATAAAAATCAAAAGGTAATTCTTCAACAACTACATTATTTAAGTCGCTAGTGTCTGCCCATTGGTATTGAGAGGATTGATTTGTTAAATCACCCCAATCCGTTCCAGCAACATGTTTTTTAATTGCAGTACCATCATTAAAAGTTTTAGTTTTAAGATTTTCAAGCATCCACGTTTGATTTCCAATTTTAGCTGTATTGTAGCTATTACCTTCAATATCAGTGACTGTATTGATAGGTTTCTCATTGGAATTGCCATTATTAGAGCAAGCAAAAATGAATAGAGATAAGAACACAATAAGGCTTAGATTATATATAAATTTCATAATGTTTTTTTATGTTTTTAAATTTTCTCGTATTTTGAGGTGTTTGTAAATTCTTAATTGGCAATTTTACTTTTAAG
>CAWURM010000109.1:0-12357 GCA_963924965.1 uncultured Flavobacterium sp. | reverse complement strand
TATCAGCAGGATTAATATCAATTTCAATACTGTCATCTACTAATGGATACACATAGACTGATGCAAACGAAGTATGCCTTTTGGCATTACTGTCAAAAGGAGAAATACGCACTAATCGATGCACACCGTTTTCCCCTTTTAAATAGCCAAAAGAATAATCGCCTTCAAATTCCAGGGTAACTGTTTTAATACCAGCTGCATCTCCTTTTTGAAAGTTCAATTCTTTTATTTTATATCCATATTTTTCACCCCACATCATATACATACGCATGAGCATTTCGGCCCAATCACAACTTTCAGTTCCACCAGCACCAGCAGTAATTTGTACTACAGCACTTAAGGTGTCTCCTTCATCTGAAAGCATGTTTTTAAATTCAATGGCTTCAATATGATTTTCAGTATGAGAATATTGTTCGTCTAGTTCTTCTGCAGTGAGTTCTCCCTCTCTATAGAATTCATACGCAAGTTGGAGTTCATCAGTCATTTCGACCGCTTTATTGTAGTCTTCGATCCATTTTTTCTTGTTTCGTAGATTTTTTACAATACTTTCTGCTTCCTTGGCATTGTTCCAAAAATCAGGGGCAAAAGTCTTCTCTTCTTCGTTAGAAATTTCAATTAGTTTGGCATCAACGTCAAAGATACCTCCTCAACGCACCAAGGCGCTCTACAATACCTTTTATTTGTTCGGTAGTTGTCATAAATTATGTAATTTTGTAGAGCAAAAATAATAAAATTTAGGAAGAGACAAGTCGTGACTTGGCTTTTTAAATAAATATAAAATTAATATATGGAAATTAATTTAGTTAGTGATACAATTACCAAGCCTACCTTTGAAATGTTGCAATACATGTTTAATGCCGAAGTAGGGGATGATGTGTACAAGCAAGATCCTACAGTTATTGAATTAGAAAGTACCATCGCTGAACTTTTTGGGATGGAAGCTGGATTGTTTTTTCCGTCAGGAACGATGGCCAATCAAGCCGCTTTAAAACTACATACACAACCAGGCGAGCAAATTATTGCCGATAAATACGCTCATGTCTATCTCTATGAAGGAGGAGGTGCTTCTTTTAATAGTGGAGTTTCTTTTTGTTTGTTAGACGGTGACCGTGGAATGATAACGGCGGAACAAGTAGCTGGAGCTATAAATGATCCTGAATTTTACCACAGCCCGTTGACGAGTTTAGTTTGTGTTGAAAACACAACTAACAAGGGAGGTGGAGCATGTTATGAAATTGAAGATTTACAAAAAATAAAAGCAGTATGTGATGCTAATAATTTGAAATTTCACCTTGATGGCGCCCGAATTTGGAACGCGTTAATTGCTAAAAAGCAAAATCCAAAATCCTTCGGGCAAATTTTTGATACGATTTCAGTTTGTTTATCAAAAGGTTTAGGAGCACCTATCGGTTCTGTTTTACTGGCAGATAAAGCTACAATTCATCGCGCCTTACGTATTCGTAAAATGTTAGGTGGCGGTATGCGTCAAGTAGGTTATTTGGCGGCAGCCGGATTATATGCTTTAGATCATAACATTACTCGACTTGCAGAAGATCACAGACGCGCTAAGGAGCTTGCGGCAGTATTAAGCACAAGAGAATGGGTCGCTAAAGTGGAACCTGTTGAAACCAATATTTTAATTTTCACTTTAAAAAGTAATTACAGCGAAAAAGATTTAATTGAAAAATTGAAGTTGAAAAACATTTCAATTAGTTCGATGGGGCAAGGGAAGTTAAGAATGGTAACACATCTTGATTATAGAGAAGTGATGCATACTTATGTGGTGGAAACCTTATCTAAATTATAAAGAAAAAGTGGTGAATTTGAAACAATTTTGTATTGTGTTTCCAATTCACCACTTATTTATTTTTTAACTATTTAAATAAATTGTCCATACCAGGAATCATTGGCATGTCCATTTTTGCAACAGCATCAAGTTCAGCTTCATTTACTTTAGTCGCTTTTTCGATAGCTTTATTTAATACTAAAATCATATAGTCTTCTAATTGCTCTTTGTCTTCTAATAGAGCATCGTCGATACTTAATGACTTTATCTTTCTATTTGCCGTGATGGTTACTTTCAATAATCCATCCGTACTTTGTTCGTCTACAAGAACAGTATCTAAACGTTTTTTAGTTTCTTCAATTTTATTTTGGGTTTCTTTTAATTTCCCCATCATTCCCATTAAATCCATTTTTGCTCTTTTTAAAGTTATTGTGTACGAAATTACTATTTTTGAATTAATAATCAATGTTAATTAACATCAAAAGCCCTTGTATTCTAAATAGGGTTTGTGCTATTTTTGTAAAAACACTAAGCTCTAAAAATGACAGAAAAGATACAACCACCAATTGCAAAGCAGATTCCTACTCAATTAGAAAAATTTGACGACATTAGAACTGATAATTATTTTTGGTTGAAAGACAGGGAAAATCCAGAAGTCATTGATTACCTCAATAAAGAAAATGAATATTATGAAGCGATGACCGCTCATACTAAAGATTTTCAAAAAGATTTATTTGAAGAAATGAAAGCCCGTATTAAAGAGGATGACGAATCAGTTCCTTATTTATATAATGGATATTACTATATCACCCGATTTGAGAAAGGAAAAGATTATCCTATTTATTCTAGGAAAAAAGGAAGCCTTTCGGCAAATGAAGAAATCATGTTCGATTGCAATGAATTGGCCAAAGACCATAAATATTTTCAGTTGAGCGGTTTAAGTATTAGTATCGATAATCAGCTGGCCGCATACGCAGTAGACACCGTGGGGAGAAGAATTTATACTTTACAAATAAAAAATCTTATTACAGGCGAAATTTTAAGCGATACAATCGAAAACACAACCGGGAATTCTACTTGGGCAAATGATAATAAGACATTGTTTTATACCAATCAAGATGCAAAAACGTTGCGTTCTGATAAAGTGTTGAAGCATAAATTAGGAACGGATACCGCTACGGATGAATTAATATATTTTGAAGAAGACGATACATTTGATGTGGCGGTTGGAAAAGAAAAATCAAAAAAATATATATTAATTAGTTCGTCGAGTACTTTAACTACAGAGTTCCGAATTCTATTAGCCGACAATCCTAATGGAAAATTCAAGGTTTTCCAAAAAAGAGTACGCGGTTTAGAATACAGTATTTCCTATTATGGAGGTAGCTTTTATATTGTTACCAATAAAGACAAGGCAACCAATTTTAAACTAATGAAAACGCCCGAAAAGGCTACCAATAGAAAAAATTGGGAAGAGGTTATCATGCACCGCGAGGACGTTTTACTAGAAGATATCGATATTTTTAGAGATTTTCTAGTTGTTTCGGAACGGACTAATGGTTTAAATAGAATCCGTATTATGCCATGGAACGGAGATACGGAGTATTTTTTACCTTTTGAGAGTGAAACGTATACTGCTTATACTACTGCTAATGTTGATTTTGATACGGATATCTTGCGTTATGGATACCAATCCATGGCGACACCTTCTTCTGTGATTGATTTCAATATGAAGACCAAGGAAAAAGAGGTTAAGAAAGAGCAACAGGTTCTAGGAGGGAAATTTGATAAAAATAATTATCTAGAAGAAAGGGTTTGGGCTACAGCCAAAGACGGTACAAAAATACCAATTTCGATGGTGTACAAAAAAGACTTGAAAAAAGACGGTAAAAATCCATTGCTGTTGTATGCCTATGGTTCCTACGGGCATTCTATGGATGCTTATTTTTCGTCAACAAGATTATCTCTTTTAGATAGAGGTTTTATCTATGCCATTGCACATGTAAGAGGTGGAGAAGATTTAGGTAGACCTTGGTACGAAGGAGGGAAATTAGCCAAAAAGAAAAACACTTTTACGGATTTTATTGATTGTTCTAAATATGTAATCGAACATCAGTATACGTCAGCAAAACATTTATATGCTGAGGGAGGTTCAGCAGGTGGATTATTAATGGGAGCTATTATCAATATGGCGCCGCAATTGTACAAAGGGATTATTGCTCAAGTACCTTTTGTAGATGTAATAACGACGATGCTGGATGATTCGATTCCATTAACAACAGGGGAATATGATGAATGGGGGAATCCTAATGTTAAAAAATATTACAAATACATGAAGTCGTATTCGCCTTATGATAATTTAAAAGCAAAAAAATATCCAAACATCTATGTATCAACAGGCCTTCATGATTCGCAAGTGCAATATTGGGAACCTGCTAAATGGGTTGCAAAGATGCGAACGCTAAAAAAAGATAATACGGTCTTGTTTCTAGACACCAATATGGATGCCGGACATGGTGGTGCCTCTGGTAGGTTTGAAGCACTGAAAGAATTAGCAAAAGAATTTAGTTTTTTATTAGATTTGGAGAAAATTAAAAAGTAATTAGATTTTTTTTGTTAAATTTGTCATGTTTCGAAGTTAAATAAATTTGACTTTGATTAACTATTTTTTTATGAAAGAAGAAATAAACGCTTATAATAATGTTTTAGAATTAATAGGTAATACTCCACTTATTAGGCTAAATAAAGTCACCGAAAAGTTAGAAGGAAATTTCTATGCTAAGGTAGAAGCTTTTAATCCGGGACATTCCTCAAAAGATAGAATCGCATTATACATTATTGAAGAGGCTGAGAAAAAAGGAATTTTATCTCCTGGTGATACAATTATAGAAACTACTTCTGGTAACACAGGTTTTAGTTTGGCTATGGTTAGTATTATTAAAGGGTACAGTTGCATTCTTGCCGTAAGTTCTAAATCTTCCAAAGATAAAATTGATATGTTGCGCAGTTTAGGTGCTAAAGTGTACGTATGTCCTGCTCACGTTTCAGCAGATGATGAGCGCTCGTATTATAACGTTGCAAAAAGATTACATGAAGAGACAAAAGGATCTGTTTATATCAATCAATACTTCAACCAATTAAATATTGACGCACATTATAAATCAACTGGACCTGAAATCTGGAAGCAAACTAATGGTAAAATTACCCATTTAGTGGCTTGTAGTGGTACGGGTGGTACTATTTCGGGTACCGCAAAATATTTAAAAGAACAAAACCCAAATATTAAAATACTAGGTGTAGATGCTTTTGGGTCAGTATTGAAAAAATACCATGAAACAAGAGAATTTGATAATGAAGAGATTTATCCTTATCGAATTGAAGGCTTAGGAAAAAACTTAATTCCATCGGCTACAGACTTCGATATGATCGATAAGTTCATGAAAGTAACTGATGAAGAAAGTGCGCATACAGCAAGAGAAATTACACGCAAAGAAGGACTGTTTGTAGGGTATACCTCGGGAGCAGTGATGCAAGCGATAAAGCAATACGCCGAAGAAGGTGAATTTGATGCTAATAGCAATGTAATAGCCATTTTTCCAGATCACGGTTCTCGTTACATGAGTAAAGTCTTTAGTGATGATTGGATGAATGAACAAGGGTTCTTTGATAGTATCAATGAAGAAGAAGCGCAGAAAATTGAAATGATAAAATAAGTTCCATTTATAGATTAAAGAGTCCCATTTACATTTGTAAATGGGACTTTTTTGTTGGTGTAAAAAATGATATTTTATTGGAGTAATTCTGGATTACTCAAGATCAATTCTATTTTTTTAATTGTGATAGTAATTTGATTCATTTGTAATTCTATATTTCTAAAAAAGAGACTTATATCTCTATTAACCCAACTTTCAGAAATTACTCTTGAACCCAAACTAATTCTTAAAATGGCACTTTCAATTTCATCCGAATATTTAACATTAACCGCCTGACCAATATGGCATTTTTGTGCGGCAAGCCGAATGATTTCTAATGGAGAATCTTGAAAGGCGTCCGATAAATCAGAATTTAGTAACGAATATAATTTTTTTACTTTATCGACTGATAAAACTTCGTCGTCTTTCAAAATAAAGAAAGGAAAAATAGTACGAATATTTCTTATTCCAAATTCTTTACTACTATAACCATTTGTTTTAGTTTCATCGCCATAGATAGGTTGTAAAAAAGACGCTTCTTTTATGGAATCATCCACAAAATCACAAAACATTTCAATACCCATATTTCGATATAAAATAGGGGTTTTGTAATAGCGATCCATCTCTACAACAGCTGCATTCCAACGCATATACGATCCATAATTATACCCATCTGACAAATCATTGGAACAGCTCCATGAAGTAGGCCAGTCGGAGTGATTGTAATATTGGGTCAAGCCTTTAGGTAAGGTTTTTTTAGCAGAATGAATTAACCTGTTAACAGTTTTTGGCAAAATCAAGGCACCGCAATAAGGAGGGCCCGTAAAAAATTTGCTTCCGGTGATGGTAACAATGTATCCCTTATTTAGATAATGTTGGATGTCTTTTGGATCTAATCTAAGTTGTGAGCCATCTACAATTATTTGGATGGACAAGTCTTTTAGTGTTTTTAGTCTTTTGATAAATTCGTCGCTTGGCGCCTGATAGCCTAACTTTGATTGATCCATAGTATGTAAAACCACATGTCTTCCCAAATCTTTCGTTTTAGAAACGGCATTATATACTTCTTCATCTAATTGAGCGGCCGATTTTAAATCTCCATTTTGATCGCGAAAAGGAATTTTAATTACTTCTACATCTCTAAATCCTTCGATTCTGTCTCCTTTTTTAATGGGGAAATTAAGTGCAGTTGTATTTTCAAAATGACATCCATTTAAAGCAGCAGCTACACCGCTTCCTGTTTCATCTGATGCTACTAGAATATGTGTAATTTCTTTGTCCGAAATAATTTGAGTTATGGCTGCTATTTGAAGTGATGAATCGGTACCTGATGGAGAAAAAATGATTTCACATTCTTCATTAAGTTTAAATATTTTTCTAAGATTATTTTTTAGCAACTCTGAGAAATCGTTGGTACTTTCCTTAAACCCATTTTTTAAGCTGTTTCTAATCAAAATACTTCTTACTTTATCCGTTTTATCATAGGCAAAGTTAGAAACACTTGAAGCGGTTGATGAGGCGAATGTAAAGGCGTCTGGACGTGGAAACGGTCGGCAACCATATTTATTTAGCAAATGAATTTCATCAATATTTAATCTAAGGTCTCCTCCAGACATTAATAAATACTCGGTAGGTTTTGCAAGATTTTCAACAATAGGCTTCCATGCTTCAATAAGTGCTGTATTCGAATTTTGTAAGCCATGAAAAGACTGTAGTTCTTCTATTTTTGATGGACATCCAGTCCTCACGGTTGTATCCAACTGAATTAAATTTATTAGTAGATAGTCAAGATCTTCTAATTTTTCTTTATCATCCTTTGGAAGTAAATTGTAGAAAATTTTAATTACTTCTAGGGCCGCAATATCACATACGATAGCATCTTTTTTTTCGGTATTGAGTGCTTTAAACCATAACTGCCATTCAATTCCATATCGCAAATAAAGTAAAGCTAAAATGGGCTTGTCTAAAAAAGAGGAACCTATTATAATTGATTTATTAGGAACGATTTTGAAAATTGTAGGCTCAGTGGTTGAGGTGATAATATTGATATTATTCACCTTGGGGACCGTATTAAATCGCTTTAAAATACGAACTAGATAGTTTACATTTTCTTTTTCGAATAAACTAGTTCTTTTATATTGATTTTCAATAAGAATATTGTTTGTCATAGGTGTTATTTTTTATACGTTCTTCAGAACGAATCTTTTTTTAGGAAATATACTTAATAGGTCAAACCATTTCCAGTAATGGCGCTATTTTATTGAGCTCCAAAACGAATATTTACTTTTCCTTTTGTAATTTTTACAAAATGATTAATAAAGGATTTTTGGATCTATTATTAATATGGAATCAGCTTTTTTATCGCTGTTTTAATTAGTTGAAAACGAACAAATATAATGAACTTACCACTTTCAAAAAAAAATATAATACTACTTCTCTATAAAGTGTTGTTTTTCAATTTGATTGTTTTTATTCCATTTAATTGGCGCTAGTAGTATGGCTGAAATATAACAATTATATCTAGTATTTTTTCTATATTAAATTATAATTTGAGAAACCGTTATAAGTACGATGGCAATTAGTGCAAATGCGAGTCCGATATAATTTTTACTGTTTAGTTTTTCTTTAAATAATAGAACTCCTACGAGGCTTCCTATTAAAATAACACCCATATTCATAGCGGCAAATACCGTCGATGGATTTTTGGCGAAAGCCTGGTGTGCTTTTAGATAAAACAAAATATTTCCAAAATTGAACAGTCCTACTATTGCCCCAATAAGGAGGTTATTATTTTTAATTTTAACCTTTTTAAAGAGTACTTCATAGAAGACAACGATCAAAATAATAATCAATGATATTCCAAAAACAACAAATAGCGAAGTTGTAAAAGGAAGGCTTGTCGCCAAAGCAATTTGTTTGAATAAGATATCTATTACGCCAAAACCTACCAATACAATTGCTGGATAAATCCATTTATTATCGTAGTTATCTGTTTTTTTAGAAAGGATTAAAAGTAATGCGGGTAATGCAATTATAAAAGCAATAAGTTTGAGACTATTGAAGTCTTCATCAAATAGCAGCCAAGCAGCAAGAATAGGAATAAATAGTGATAGCCTTTGTGCAGCATCTGTTTTTACAATCCCCATATGTTTGATAGAGGCCGCTAAAAATAAAAAAATGGTAGGTAATAAAATCCCTAGTGGAATATAAATCTCCCAAGGTGCTGTTGCATCAATTGTACTAAAATCAGGCCTGAAAAAGCCGTAGCAAAGTAGGAGGGCAACGGTATAATTCCATGCGACTATTTGAGTTGTGCTGATTGAATATTTTCGTGAAATTTTGAAAATAACTCCAACGGTCACACTAGATATAATACTTAAAAGAAGAAACAACATAATAGTTCATTTATTAGCATTAGCAATTCAAATAAAAAACTCCAGCCTAAGCTAGAGTTTTTTATCTATTTATAAGGTGAAGTTTATGCTTCTTCCATTGTATGGTACACGTTCATAACGTCATCATCTTCTTCCATTTTTTCAATCAATTTTTCTACATCGGCCATTTCAGCTTCTGTTAGTTTTTTTGTAATTTGAGGAATTCTTTCAAATCCAGAAGAAAGGATTTCTAAATTACGATTTTCTAATTCTTTTTGGATGGTTCCAAAACTATTAAAAGGAGCATAAATTAAAATTCCGTCTTCATCTTCAAAAACTTCTTCGGCACCAAAATCGATTAATTCTAATTCTAATTCTTCAGCATCCAATCCTTCAGCAGGTATTCTAAAGTTACAGGTATGGTCGAACATAAATTCAACTGAACCTTGAGTTCCCATTGTTCCGTTGCATTTGTTAAAATAACTTCTCACATTGGCAACGGTTCTGTTATTATTGTCAGTAGCAGTTTCTATCAGTAATGCAATTCCGTGGGGTGCATATCCTTCAAAAAGAACTTCTTTGTAGTTAGCCGTATCTTTATCTGTTGCTTTTTTAATCGCACGTTCCACATTGTCCTTAGGCATGTTCGCTGCTTTCGCATTTTGGATTACGGCTCTTAAACGTGAGTTAGCGTCAGGATTTGGACCACCTTCCTTAACGGCCATTACAATGTCTTTTCCAATTCTGGTAAATGCTTTAGCCATCGCTGACCAACGTTTCATTTTTCTACCTTTTCTGAATTCAAACGCTCTTCCCATTTCTAATTTGTTATTTTGAACTGCAAAAATACAGTTATTCCTTATTTTACCAAAAACATAGTATCTTCTTTTCAACAATTTAAGCTAATTGTTGTAATTTAATTTCTTTTGAATGAATTTGTATCATCAAGTATGGAGATTGCTTCTATCAAATAAGGATTTGATTGCAAATTTTCTAATAGAAAATCGTTATTTTCTTTCTCGGTGGGATAAATAGTTAGTAGTAAGTTATTAATAGTTGAATTATAAATTGTCAAGCCATTTTTACGATGCTCTAAATCGTTAATCTGCTCCCCTAATTGGGTTATGATTTTTTGCTCTTCAAAAACAGCACCAATAGTTAGTGGTATCGCCATCTTAGGGCGTTCTATTTGTTCTTCAATTTTTTTATTGATTTGATTTACTTCATTATAAAAGGAGTTTGAAGCAATTCTACCTTTGCTATTTTCAACAATTCGAGCTACCGTTTTTGAGTTGATGTAAGTTTTGTAATTGAGGTTACTTGAAATACTGTCATTTAATAATGCATTTTGACTGTTACTTTCTTTCGGATTTAGATTTTCATATACTGCTGGAAGTTTAATGTTAGGAACTATTCCTATTCCTTGGTGACTTTTACCGTTAATTCTATAAAATTTATTGATCGTTACTTTTACAAAATTTTCAGTATCCTTATCGTCTAATGGCAAAATAGATTGCATGGTCGCTTTACCCACTGTAGTGCTTCCAAGCACAATAGCTCTGTTGTAATCTTGCACAATAGAAGCAAAAAATTCGCTGGCAGATGCCGAATTCCCATTAATTAACAAAACTATTGGGTCCTTCGAGATCATTCCCCTATAAGGATCGTATAGTACAGTTCGTTTTTGAGAATTGTCAATAACAATTGAAATGGGCCCAGAGTCAATAAACATACCTGCTAGCTTTATGGCTTCATCCATTGAGCCGCCACCATTATCCGTTAAATCGATTATTAATCCTTGAATGTTGTCTTTTTGTAATTTTAGCACTTCCATAGCAGTATCTTCTGCACATCCTTTTTCATTTTTCACTTCGAGATCGCCATAAAAACTGGGGATTTTAACGTAACCATATTTTTTTTTGTTATTTTGAATGATAAAACTATAAACTGAATTCCCTTCATCTTTAATTAATTGCTTTTCTACAACTACTTCAAAGGATTTTCCTGAATTTCGTCGCAGTGTCAGGAGGATTTGAATATTAGTGTCGGACAGTATCATATTTGAAATGGATTCTAATGTTGCACAAGAAACCTGAAGAGTATCTTTAAAGTTCGAAATAGATATGATTTGATCTCCCTGTTTAATTTTGCCGGTTTTAAAGGCGGGGCCATTAGCGTCTATTTCTTGCACGATGATTTCATTTCGATTGTTTAAATTCACATTCATGCCAAGAGAAAGATGTTCTTTTGACAATGAAGCGACGAAATTTGATTTGGAATCAGTACTGAAATAAGCAGTATGTGGATCAAAATACGCACAAAAAATATTTAAAAGTGCTTCTTGAAAATAAGCCTCATTGTCAAGAATTGCATCTATTTTACAAAGTTCGTTTGCTACAATCCTATTTTTTATTTCTTTTTCTAATGCAGTATAATTTAATTGTAGCGAATCTAAATTATTAGTGGTGGAGGCGATATCTTCTAAAATTTCGTACCGTATTTTTTTCTTTAAGACTTTTTCTACATCTAATTGTTGCATGTAGATGGGGAATATTTTTTTGTAGAATCGGATGGTGTCTTTTAGCTCATAATCAATATTTTTCAATTTTATTTTTTCTAAAACCGTCTTGTTTCGGTTCAGATTGTTTTTATAAACAGAAATGATATCAGCTAAGAACTCACAGTTTTTATTTTTAATAAAATCATCAATTTTCAGTCTATATTTTTGGGACAGGAAATCATATTCTGATTTTAGGAATACATTTCGAGAATTATCAAGAAAGTCAATAAAGTTGTCAAAAACAAAAACCGATAGACTGTCATCTATCGGTTTAGGTTGAATGTGTTTATCTTGAATAAGCGTATTTATTTTTGAAAGTAACTCACACGTTTTGGCTTCATTTTGAGCTATTGCTAAAAATGGAAATAAGAACAACATGAATATTATTTTTGTCATAAAAACATATTGCGGTTTCGTTACTATAAAATTACGAAAAGCAACTTTAAATTCGACAGTTTTCATGACTTATAACCGTCAATTTTATAATTTTCGGTTAATCAGTTGTTTTATTTTTTATAAAAAGGCAATTTTACCACTTTAGCGGGAACATCATTCTTGCGAATTCTAATATAGATATCGTTGTCTAAAGCGCTATTTGCAACCGTTACATATCCTAATCCAATACCTTTATTCATCGATGGTGACATCGTTCCTGAAGTTACAATCCCAATTACAGCACCTGCTCCATCAACAATTTCGTAATCGTGTCTTGGTACTGCACGTTCTTGCATTTCAAAAGCAACTAGTTTTCTTGTAACGCCTTCTTCTTTTTGTTTTTTCAAGTTTTCAGAATTGGTAAACTCTTTCGTGAATTTAGTAATCCATCCTAAACCTGCTTCAAGTGGAGAGGTAGTGTCGCTAATATCATTTCCGTACAAACAAAAACCCATTTCAAGACGCAATGTATCTCTCGCTGCTAAACCAATTGGTTTGATTCCGAAAGAC
>CAWURM010000108.1:0-2627 GCA_963924965.1 uncultured Flavobacterium sp. | reverse complement strand
TCTAAAGCTCGATCTAATCCCCATTTTGGAGAAAAAGGTGTTTCTGGTTTAAAAGTAGCAAAAAGTTCAATGGCTTTATCAATTTGCGCGCACATTAGCTTGGTGTCTTGTCCCCAAAACTTAGCTCCACCAATTTCAAATTCTGCTTTTGAAAAGATAACTCTTGGATTATTTGGAGCAATCACTTGGGCTTTTGCATACAATCCCATGGTTGGGCCTGATAACTTTTGTCCATTGGTCATCGGGTCATACACAATCCAAGCCGTATTGATCATGGCTTGCATGACATACAATTCAGCATTATTTTGATCTTTTCCCATTTCTACATCTAAAGCATTTTGTGCTTTTGAAAGCAACAAACTTATTTTTTCTTTGTCTTTGGTTCCAAAAGCAGTCGTGGTGTTTACTAAAGCTACATAATAATTAGGCAACCAAGTTGTAGGTTCAGCGGCAGCAATTCTTTCGAATAAATCAGAAGCTTCTGTGTTTTTTCCTTCTCCCCAAAGGGCAAAAGCCTTTCCCATTCCTTGCTCGAACTTCCCTCCTGTTGAAACAGTTGATGCTTGCTGGCCTTGAGCAGATAATAACGTAATAACAAATAATACGAAAGTGGTAATTAATTTAGTCATGATTTCTAGTTTTAAGATTGATTAATTTTTTAGTAATACTATTTTAATGATGATTGAAACTTTGTTTATTTCTATTTCAAAAATACTACTCCAATATTGTTGAAAAAATTTATAATTACTGAACTGTTGATTTTCAAGGATGAATCGGTTTATTAGTAAAAAGTTTGAAAGTCAATATGGTTTGAAGAAATACTTTCAGTCTTAGAAAATCTAAATCATCCTTCTTTTAAGGCTTTCGACTTTTCAACTTTAAGACTAATTACAAATTCTTCAATTGATTGTCTTTTTTATCTTGACTAATGGTCCAAAAGAAACCAACAAAAAAGAAACGATCAGCTGTAGGGGTAATGGTTTTTCTATTATAAAAACCGGAAGCATTTGGATCTTTTGCATATTCGTACCCAAAAACATTTTGTGTTCCTAAAACATTCGATACTGAGAAATAGAGAATCTTTTGCGCACTTATTAAATAAGCCCAATTGAAACTTAAACTGTTATATGATTTCGTTTTTCCATTCATAAATTGAGTTTCATTTGGGTTGTTATAAGGTCGACCCGAGCTAAAAGAATTTGTAAAACCAATTTGAGAACGCCAATCTGTTATAAAATACTTGGTAACAATTGATAATGAATGATCAGCAACAAAGCTTGGAGTTGCTGCAACGGGGAAGTTTTTATAGTCTCTCTTAGTATCGATATAAGAATAAGAAATCCAATATTCGAGGTTTTTAATCGTTTTCCCATCTCTCCAAAACAGATCTAATCCTTTAGCGTAAGCAGAACCGGTATTGTCAAATATAGAATTGTATCTACTCTCTTGCGTATCGTACTTAACCAAGTTGCTATAATTTTTATAATAAGCTTCGGCTCTAAAGGTCTTACCATCATTGGCATATTGAAAGTTCAAAATGTAATGGGACGCTTTCTCGCTTTCAAATTGATGGTACTTTGAATATTTAATATAATCAGCATTTGGACTTTGAGAGAAATCTCCGTATGCTAGCGAGAACTGACTGTTTTTGGCTACTTTATAGGCCAATGATATCCTTGGCGAAACGGAAGTCTCCTGAAGCAAATCATTGTTAGAAAGTCTTATACCCATTTTAGCAGCAAACTTTTTCGAAAACAAAACATCTGCTTCTGTGAAGGCTGCGGCAATATTTGAATGGTACCCATTTGAATTTGTTGATCCAATGTTTGGATTAAAGTCTTCACTGAACTTGGTAATAAAATAATCACCCCCAAAAGACAATTTAAAATAATTGGAATAATTTTTCTTTAATTTTAACTTTAAATGAGCAGCATTTTCATCATTGTCGACTTGGTCTAAATCCAATCCTATCTTGTTTTTACTGTACCCAAAACTCATTCCTGTTGAAATTTGCCAATTTTCACCAAAACCCCCTTTATAGGAAGTATTCAAATAAAAATTATTATTGTTTAGATTGACCCTAATTTTTTCTGGAGTATTTATATTTTCTTGATTAATATCAAATTTAGAAGAATCAAATGCAGCATAAAATTTGAAAATTCCGTTATTAAAATTATAACGATAAACAGTTTCTCCTGACAAAGATTGAAAAGGACTATTCCAGTCTACATTTTGCTTAATGGCAGCTTGATAAGGGGCTAAATTAATATAACTTGTGTTCACACTCAAGGAACTTTTTTTCCACTTTTGAGTATTTCCCAAAAGCAAACCCACAGTCATTAAAGAAATTTCGGTTTTGTTTTGGTCAGGGTTGTCCTCAGTATTTAAAAGTAGCACACTCGACAATGCTTCGCCATATTCAGCAGAATACCCACCTGTAGAAAAAGCAATTCCGCTAAACAAAAAAGGAGAAAATCGGCCACGAGTAGGTAAATTATTCGTTGTTGCACCATAGGGCTGAGCCACTCGGATACCGTCTACAAAAGTTTGAGTTTCATTTGCTTCACCTCCGCGCACAAACAAGCGGCCATCCTCTCCTACACTCTGCGTTCCTGGCAAAGTTTGCA
>CAWURM010000107.1:0-8640 GCA_963924965.1 uncultured Flavobacterium sp. | reverse complement strand
ATCACAACTGTGTGAGCGTTTGGAGTGTAAACCAAGCTTTTGAATGCTTTTTCTTCTGCTGAAAAATGTACTGGTTGATCTCCTCCGTATAACACGCAAGGAACCGCTCCAGCATTACGTAAGGCTTTAGTCGCAACTTTTCCCACGCTTTCTCTTTCTGATCCTTTAATTGTAATCGATTTCATTGTAAAAATTATATAGTTATTAAATATTCTACTTGTTTTTAGTTACATGATAAACTTTCCACTAATGGAATTGTTATGATGTACCATGTGCATAACTTCAGCAAAAAGTGGGGCACAACTCAACACTCTTATTTTTTTTGATTCTTTCTTTAATGGGATAGAATCTGTAACAATTAATTCTAATAATTTAGAATTCTCTATTTTTTCGTAGGCACTTCCTGATAAAATAGCATGAGTACAAATCGCTCTAACGCTCAATGCTCCTTTTTCCATCATTAAATCAGCGGCTTTCGCCAAAGTTCCTCCGGTATCAATCATGTCATCTACTAAGATTACATTTTTACCTTTTACTTCACCAATTAACTCCATGGTGTCGATAATATTGGCTTCTTTTCTTTGTTTGTAACAAATCACGACATCTGATTCTAAAAATTTAGAATAGGCATACGCTCTTTTAGAACCTCCCATATCTGGAGAAGCGATTGTTAAATTGTCCAATCCTAAGCTTTTTACATATGGTAAAAAGATAGTTGATGCAAAAAGGTGATCAACTGGCTTTTCAAAGAACCCTTGAATTTGATCGGCATGCAAATCCATTGTCATTACTCTAGTCGCTCCAGCAGTCTCTAACAACTTAGCTGTTAATTTTGCTCCTATCGGCACTCTTGGCTTGTCTTTTCTATCTTGTCTAGCCCAACCAAAGTAAGGAATCACTGCGGTGATATGTCTAGCCGAAGCACGTTTTGCAGCATCTATCATTAGTAACAATTCCATCAAATTATCTGAATTTGGGAATGTAGAACATACAATAAACACACGTAACCCTCTGATAGATTCTTCGTAAGAAGGTTGAAATTCCCCGTCACTATATTTTGACATAGTAACTTTTCCTAGTGGAATTCCGTATTCTGCAGCAATTTTTTCAGCAAGATAGACACTTTGTGAACAAGCAAATATTTTAGCTTCCGGTTCTTGGTGTGACATTTAATTTGTTGTTTTTATTCCGCTGCGCTCCATACAATTTGGCTTTACCTTTTGTTTCGGCCAAATGTTTGTATACGCCTCGGATGTAGTTAGTTGTGTGTTGCGTTTTTAACGAGGTGCAAATTTATAAAATTTATTCAACTCTGAAAGGAAAAATTTAAGTATTTTTAGTAGAATTTTTAATATTATTTTTTACATTTGCACCGTGTTAAAGGAATCGATGGTTGATTTATAACAATCTCCTCTTTTATTGCGTTGAAATAACTGTTGTTATTTCATGTCTAGCTAAGCCCGGATGGCGGAATTGGTAGACGCGCTGGTCTCAAACACCTGTGGGAAACCGTGCCGGTTCGACTCCGGCTCCGGGTACAAAAACCGCTTCGAAAGAAGCGGTTTTTTTGGTTTTAATTTACAGTGAATTCCTAATAATCAAATCGCATTTGTTCTCGATTTGTTCCTTTTTTCCTTTAAGAATCATTTTTGCTAATATTTTCCCCATAGCTTCAAAATTAGTTGAAATGGTAGTGATGCCATTTTCAACAATCTTTTTTAGGGGAGTTTCATTGTAAGAGATGATACCGTAATCAATGCCTAATAATAGATTTTGAGATTTTGATTTTTCAATTACACTTACTAGATCTCTATCGGTTGGTATGATATATACTTCCCCCTTTTTAATTTGTCGATTCTTAAAGTCTGGAATAATTTCGTAGTTAAAGTTGTAGTCTGTACAAAAATTTTCAAATCCTATTTTCATTCCTAAAGGTTCACGAAAACCCGGAAAGATCAAAATTAGCTTTTCATATTTATTCAATTTGGATAGGCCTTTAAGCAAGCCGTTGTAAATGTCTTTCAGGTGGTTTTGGTATATGGCAGGATACAGTTTTAGATCTGGATTAGTTTGGTCTAAAATGTATACGTCATTAACCGGTAGGGTTTTAATAATGGAAGCCGCTTCCATTAAATTAGTGGGCATGATAATGTACTTAGTATAGTTCCCGTTACTTTCATTGATTAGTTTTTTAAAAACGGTACTATTGAAATGATGGAAGAAAATATCAACTTGAACATCATTTCCTATACTTTCTAAAAAGGAATTGTACAGGTCTTCTTTGAATATATTAAGTTCTTCAAATAGTAAAAATATTCTTTGTTTTATTCTTATTTCCGTGCTTTTTACATAGTATCCTTTCCCTAGAATTGCATAGATAATGCCTCTTTTTTTTAGGTCTTCATAGGCTTGTAAAACAGTATCCCTCGATAGGGAAAACTCAAGGCAGACCTTGTTGATAGAAGGTATTTTTTCATCCTTTTTTATGTGACCTTCATCAATGTTTTTTTCAATTGAGGAAATAATTTGTTTGTATTTTGGAACCCCTTGTTTATTTTGAACGTTTATGATTTTCATGCTTCTGTTTTTAGCAAATATACAACAAACTGGTAGGTACCGGTATGTTAATGTGGATAATTGTTTTACTTTTGATTTTTCACATTTCATAATTAAACGATGAAAATAAAGAACATTTCACACTTTAATACAAATTCTATAATGGAATTGTTTGGAAATATGCCAGATAATGAGGTCATTTCACTATGTCAATTAACAAATGCGAATGGGATGAAAATCAAGGTTATTAATTATGGTGCGACCCTCACTTCCTTACAAGTCCCTTTAAAGAGTGGCGAGTTACTAGATGTGGTTTTAGGGTTTGATGATTTAGGATCTTACCTCGCTTCATTTAAGTTGGAGAGTGCTCCATATATGGGTGCTACGGTTGGGCGGTATGCCGGTCGAATCAATGAAGGTAGTTTTGTTTTAAACCATAAAAAATATGACTTAGCTAAAAACAACAACGGAAATTCTCTTCATGGAGGAGATAAGGGGTTTAGTCAAGTTGTTTGGAAGATTAAAAAAGTTAGTCAAGGAAAAAACCCCTCTATTCTGTTATCTTACTTTAGTCCAAACCAGGAGGAGAATTACCCTGGAGATTTAGATATTGAATTGAAATATACATTGTCTGAAGAAAATGAATTAATTGTAGAATATTTTGCGACTACATCTGAGGATACCATTGTGAATTTAACACATCATAGCTATTTTAATCTCGATGGGCATAAATCGGACATAACGAATCAGGAAATGACAATAAATTCGGTCAAAACTTTGCATACTACTAACGATAATGTGCCTACAGGCTGGTTTTTAAATGTAGCCAATTGCCCTTTTGATTTTAGTTTACCAAGAAAATGTCCTGAAAAAATAGACAATACATATGTTTTAAAGAAAACAGAAGAATTTGCTGCGTCTCTTTTTAATAGCGAGAAAAAGCTTAAAATGTCTGTTTTTACGAATCAACCTGCAGTTCATGTATACGTAGGAGGGAATTGTTTTAATTCAATAATAGGGAAGGACAATGCGGACTATCATGCATTGAGTGGTGTTTGTTTCGAAACTCAAAATTTCCCTGATGGACCAAATCATGAGCATTTTCCGAGTTCGATTTTACGGAAAGGGGATATGTATTATCATAAAACTATATATAAATTTCAATCTTTTTAAAATGAGTTATTTCAAGCTAACTGTCTTTTTTATATGTTCACTTTTTTTCATGTCATGCAGTTCACAAACTAATGAAAAAACATCTAATCCCGAGACCATTGCAGCTTTTTCGAAAGGAGCAGATGTGGGTTGGTTGGCTCAAATGGAGGCAACGAATTATAAATTTTATGATATTGACGGATCACAAAAGGATTGTTTACAGCTTTTAAAAGACAGAGGGATGAATACCATACGTCTTCGTGTTTGGGTAAACCCGTCTAACGATAAAGCTAGTGGACATTGCAGTAAAGAAGAAACAGTTGTAATGGCTGTGAGAGCACAAAAGATGGGAATGCGCATCATGATTGATTTTCATTATAGTGATTCTTGGGCAGATCCAGGAAAGCAATTCAAGCCAAAAGCTTGGGAAAGCCATACTTTTTCAGGATTATTGGGTGATGTTTATAATCATACTTTTGATGTTTTGAATGCATTAAAAACGGCAGGAGTTACACCAGAATGGGTACAAGTTGGCAATGAAATTCCTGGCGGTATGCTTTGGCCAGAAGGCAGTTCCCAAAATTGGCCACAATTAGCTCAATTACTTAATAAAGGATATGAAGCAACAAAAGCTATCGATACTAAAATTAAAGTTATTGTTCATGTAGATGAAGGAAACAATAATGCAAAATTCAGATGGTTTTTTGATAATGCAAAAAATAATAATGTAAAGTATGATGTCATTGGCGTGTCTTATTATCCGTTTTGGATCAAGAAAGATTATACGGAAACGGTAATTGATTTAGAAAACAACCTTAAGGATATGGCTTCTCGATATGATAAAGAAGTTATGGTGGTTGAGGTTGGTGGAGAGTATGATAAAGTTCAAAACACATTCGAAATGCTAGCAGCTACTATAAAAGCAGTAAAAAGCGTGCCCAATAGTAGAGGATTAGGTGTGATTTATTGGGAGCCTGAAGGAGAGAAAAGTTGGAGTGGCTATTCCTTGAGTACTTGGGGAACTGATGGTAAACCTACTGCAGCACTGAATGCGTTTAAAGAATAGTTTCGATTCGAAAAATTATTAAAACATAAAAGTCAGATAAGTTTTTAATTTGGATATAATAAAGTAAAACTAAAAGATCATTTAAGTAAATTCATGTTGTCAAGCAAAGAGTACGTTTTGACTTATATGCTCTTTTAATCACTATTTAGCAAATTAGCTCACATTAACTTAAATGAATTATATGTTTAAAATTAATTACATAGATATTTAATAACTATATAGGTCTATAAATGA
Organism: uncultured Flavobacterium sp.; assembly: GCA_963924965.1. Lineage (GTDB taxonomy): Bacteria > Bacteroidota > Bacteroidia > Flavobacteriales > Flavobacteriaceae > Flavobacterium. The sequence continues at coordinate 3,632 of CAWURM010000107.1, read as the reverse complement.
AAAAATTGACAACCATTCTAGTTCTGTTTTTAGCACTCACACAAGTGGCTTTGTCTCAAACACGAGAGGTTAAAGTGTTAGATACGAATTGGAAATTTAAAAAAGGTGATTTTGAAGAAGCGTATAAAGTAAATTTTAATGATTCGAATTGGGAATCCGTGACCGTTCCACACGATTGGGCAATTTACGGTCCTTTTGACAAGAATGTAGATATACAGAAAGTTGCCATTGTTCAAAACGGAGAAAATGTAGCTACCGAGAAAACTGGTCGAACAGGAGCTTTACCTCATATTGGAACCGCTTGGTACCGTAATATATTTACTTTACCTAAAGATGTAAAAGGTAAAAAAATAATTCTGCTTTTTGAAGGCGCAATGAGTGAGCCACAAGTGTATTTGAACGGTAAAAAGGTTGGACAATGGGCATATGGGTACAGTTACTTCTATTTTGACGTTTCCGAATTTATAGAAGAAGGAGCCAACACATTGTCAGTAAAACTCACTAATAAAGAATTGTCTTCACGCTGGTATCCTGGCGCTGGATTGTATCGAAAAGTAAGTGTTATTATAAAAAATAACGAAAGTATTGACCAATGGGGACAGTTTATAACAACTCCTATTGTCAGTGAGGAAGTAGCAAAAGTTACTATTAAAACAAAAACTTCTGGCGAAAATAGTCGTTTAGTCACCACAATTTTTGATGCTGAAGGGAAAAGACTAAGTTCAGAGCAAACTACCCTACAATTCGGAAATGAGTTTGATCAAAATATAAAAGTTGAAAAGCCAAAATTATGGAGTCCTGAAACTCCTTATTTGTATAAAGCGGTTTCCCAATTGTATGTTGGTAAAGAACTGAAAGATGTGATTTCAACCCCTTTTGGAATTCGAGAAATAAAATATGAGCCCAATAAAGGATTTAGTTTAAATGGAAAGGTAACTAAATTTAAAGGCGTTTGTCTGCACCACGATCTTGGTCCACTAGGAGTTGCAGTAAATAAAGCCGCTTTGCGCAGACAAATGATGATATTAAAAGATATGGGTTGCAATGCGATCCGTAGTTCACACAATATGCCTTCTTTCGAGCAGCTTGAGTTGGCAGATGAAATGGGTTTTTTGTTTTTAGCGGAGAGTTTTGATGAGTGGGCAAAGCCAAAAGTAGAAAATGGATATCATCGTTTTTTTGACGAATATGCTGAAAAAGACATCGTCAATTTGGTAGAGGCAACAAGAAATCACCCTTCTATTGTGATGTGGAGTGCTGGAAATGAAGTGCCTGATCAATGGGGCGAGGCAGGAGTAAAAAGAGCCAAATGGTTACAGGAACTATTTCATAGAGAAGACCCAACACGTCCAGTAACTGTGGGAATGGATCAAGTAAAAGCGACGATGGAGTCTGGTTTTGGAGCAGTGTTGGATGTTCCAGGTTTAAACTATCGTGTGCATTTATATGATGAAGCCTTTGCGAAATTTCCACAAGGTTTTATTTTAGGTTCAGAAACAGCTTCAACCGTAAGTTCTAGAGGGATTTATAAATTTCCTGTGCTTCAAGAAAAAATGAAGCAATATCCTGACTTTCAATCTTCATCTTATGATTTGGAAGCTTGTAGCTGGTCTAATGTACCCGATGAAGATTTTGTGTTACAAGATGATAAACCTTGGGTAATTGGTGAGTTTGTGTGGACAGGTTTTGATTATTTAGGCGAACCTACACCTTATGATGAAAGCTGGCCATCTCGAAGTTCCTATTTTGGAATTAACGATTTAGCAGGGTTACCTAAGGATCGTTATTATTTGTACCGTAGCCGTTGGAATACGAAGGACTCAACGCTTCATATTTTGCCGCATTGGAACTGGGAAGGTCGTGAAGGAGAGATCACTCCTGTTTTTGTCTATACGAACTACAACAGCGCTGAACTTTTTATAAATGGCAAAAGTATGGGAGTGCAGAAAAAAAACAGCAGTACTCCACAAAACCGGTACCGTTTAATGTGGATGGATGTAAAATATGAGCCTGGAACGGTAAAAGTCGTGGCTTATGACGACAATGGTAAAGCAGTTGCTGAAAAAGAGGTCAAAACTGCTGGTAAGCCATATCAAATAATTTTAGACGCAGACAGAAAAACAATCACTGCTAATGGCGAAGATATATCTTTTGTAACTGTATCAGTAGTTGATAAAAATGGAATTCCGTGCCCAACAGCAACAAACCAATTAAAATTTAAAGTTACAGGAGCAGGAACTTACAGGGCGGCTTGTAATGGGGATGCTACTTCGCTCGAAATATTTCATAAAGATACTATGAAACTTTTTAGTGGGAAGTTAATAGTACTTGTAAAATCGACAACAACAGCTGGTGATGTAAAGCTAGAAGTAAATGGCACAGGGCTAAAGAGGGGTAAATTAAACTTAGTATCTACAAATTAAATGAAAATGCGAAGCAGGAATTGCAGTGACACCTTATAAAGAGATGGATCTTAAAAGGGAAAAGTGGTTCAAGCCGCGAAAAATATTACAGTTAAGAATAATAATTTCAAAATAATGAATGATATTTTAATTAAAAATACTACCAATTTTTTTCAGGAAACCTTTGGTTCAACTGCAGAAAAAATTGTGCTTTCTCCAGGAAGGATTAATATTATTGGAGAACATATTGATTATAATGATGGTTTTGTTTTGCCAGCGGCAATTGATAAAATTATTTGTTTTGCTTTCGAGAAAAACAATACAAATCAATCAAGAATAATTGCAATTGATCTTAATGATGAATTCGAAATTAACCTTGCAGATTCAGTTGAATTGACCGACACTGTTTGGACAAATTATGTGAGAGGGGTTATCAATCAATTGAAAATAAAAGGTTTTGAGTTTGAAGGTTTCAACTGTGTTTTTAGCAGTAATATTCCAATTGGTTCTGGGTTATCATCCTCTGCAGCTTTAGAATGTGGCTTTTTATTTGGACTAAATGAGCTTTTTAATTTGAACATAAAACCGGTTGATATCGCTTTAATGGGACAAAGTGCTGAACATTGGGTCGGGATTAATTGTGGAATCATGGATCAATTTTCTAGTGTAATGGGTTTAGAAAATAAAGTCATTAAAATTGATTGTAGAACTTTGGAATATGAATATCATAATGCTGATTTTAATGATTATTCTTTGATTTTATTTGATTCAAATGTGAAGCATTCCTTAATGACATCGGCATATAATGAAAGAAGAGAACAGTGTGAAGAAGGGATTACTATTGTAAAAAATAAGTTTCCAGAGATAACGAGTTTTAGAGATTGTTCAGAGCAACACATTTTAGGATTAGAAAATGCAATGAGTGTCAATGTTTTTAAAAGAAGTCTTTTTGTAGTTAAAGAAATCAATCGAGTCATCCTTGCATGTGAAGCATTAGATAGCGGAAATATTGAAACTCTTGGGAAGTTAATGTTTGAAACACATGAAGGATTGTCCTTAGATTATGAAGTAAGTTGTGCTGAACTAGACATGATTGTCAATACCCTTAAAAACGAGGAAGCAGTTGTAGGTTCTCGATTAATGGGTGGTGGTTTTGGTGGTTGCACCATTAACTTAATTAAAAAAGGACATGAAGACCGCATCAAAAAGGAGCTTTCGGCACTGTATCTA
>CAWURM010000106.1:0-15478 GCA_963924965.1 uncultured Flavobacterium sp. | reverse complement strand
TGGGGATGTGCAAGTCATGAGTGCTGGGACAGGAATACAACATAGTGAATTCAACCCTAATGCCAATTTAAAAACAAAATCTTTGCAAATCTGGGTGTTCCCAAACAAACGAAATGTAACCCCTCGCTACCAGCAAATCTCTTTAAATAAAGAAGACCGCAATAATAGATTACAGCAAATTCTTTCTCCAAATCCAAATGATGATGGCGTATGGATTCACCAAGACGCATGGTTCCACATGGGTAAATTTGATAAAGGAACTACAACTACATATACTGTAAAAAAAGAAGGAAATGGGGTTTACGCCTTTATCCTTTCAGGAACATTAACTATTAACGGACAAGAATTAGACACTCGTGATGGTTTTGGAATTTGGGATGTGACGACCTTAGATATAAAAATGATTACTGATGCTGAAATTTTATTGTTAGAGGTCCCTATGAAGTATTAATTTAATACACCAGAACTGATGATTCAAAACGTAAGACTAGAAGCAAACGATAAAAAAGGGTTTTTCTACATAGAGAATAACGGAAATATTCAGGCTAAAATGACCTTTGTTTTTGCAGGTGAAAACCAAATTATCATTGATCACACCGAAGTCAACGCAAATCAAAATGGAAAAGGATTTGGAAGACAAATGGTTGAAAGTGCAGTTGCTTATGCTCGTGACAAAGGAATTAAAATTATCCCTTTATGCCCATTTGCTAAAAATGTATTTGACAAAGACAGCTCTTTAAAAGACGTATTATAAAATGGAAAATCTATTAAAAAACGATATTGAGGGACATATTGGTAAACAAAAATACTTATGTACCATCACCTGGCGAAACGGACAGTTCATTATGGATGAGCCTGAAAGCATAGAGGGAAAAGACCTTGGTCCAGATCCGTATTCGACACTCCTTGCCTCTTTAGCAGCCTGCACTTTATCTACTTTACGAATGTATATTAATCGAAAAGGATGGGATATCCCTGAAATAAATATTTCTTTGAACCTGCACCAAGAAATCGATGCCGAACTAACCACAACAATATCACGCTCTATAAGTTTTCCGATGGATGTGGAAGAAGACATTAAGAAACGACTTTTAATAATTGCTGAAAAATGTCCTGTTTCTAAAATTTTAACAAACACTATTCTAATCAATACAACACTTTAATTATGGATCCAAAAGACATCAAAAAAGATTATACCAATGGTGAAGTTACTGTGGTATGGCAATCTGGAAAATGCATTCATTCCGGAAATTGTGTTCGCAATAATCCAGCTGTTTTTCAACCTAAAGAAAAACCTTGGATAAAAATTGAAGCTTCGGCTACCAATAAAATCATCGACGCTGTAAATAAGTGCCCTTCGGGAGCTTTGACTTACTATTTAAATAAAAGTTAGTTTAATCCAAAAATAAAAGGCTGAATTCATTTCTACATGAATCCAGCCTTTTTCACCACAAATAATAAACCAAAACTATTTATTTTTCAAATTGATATTTTCAAAACTAGAAACATCAATGACTTCTTCTAAATCAATGTCAAATGAAATTTTGACAGTATCACCAATTAAGGTTATAGGCAACTGACTTGATATCTGTGAAGATCCCACAAAAATATTTTTATAATCTTTTACCTTAAAATAATAAAAACTGTTCCCGTTTTTTACATCATTCTGTATGCGAGTGACAACGGATGTCAAATTCTTTTTATTGGTAACAGTTCCCGGATTTATCCTATTATCGGCCATGTTGTATACATTCTTGAAAGATGTGAGAGCCTCACGCATTGTATTTCCTACTCCTACAATAGTGTAATCTGAAATAGCTACCATGGCAAACATTTTTACTAATCCCCCTTTGTCTTTTAAGGTCATGACATAAGTCGGTATATTATTGATGTTGTATGGAATAGGTAACGATGCCTGATATCCCTTTTCTTGCACTTTACCTTGGGCTGAACTTTGAGCAGCATATTCTGTAGCTCCACCCTGTTTGTAAAAAGTTGTTTCCTTAGTTCTAGTATCGACTAATACAAAACCTACTGCAGATTCGTCTTTTCCAACAGATGTAAGTCCTGTATACCAATAGGATTTATTGTCATCTCCGTACACGAGGGTTAACCCTTCGGTTATTTGAAGTTTATTTGCATTCGAAAAATTCCAATATCCATGAACATATTTCCCCCAATCATTCAACTGTTCTTCAATAAAATTAATTGGTTGGATTCTGTCGACCCATTTTGGAGTTGATGCTATAGAATGTTCGCGTATTTCCCCCGTTTGTGCATTTACCAAAACAACACCTACAGCTTCATTTCCACTAAATCCAATTTTCTTTTCATATTGAGTCACTACCCAAAAAGGTGTTCCTTCGTCGTTGATTTCAAATGAAAAATCGGTCAACCCAACTGTACTATATCCGTTAAAATACAATTGCCTTTTAATATTGGATTGAAAATAAGCTTCGGGCTGAAATTTTATTTTAATGGCTTTCCCATCAATATTTTGAACTAATTTGACATCTCTTTCATTGGTTGCGGAAACCATAACATACCCAGCAGTTCCTTCTTGATTATTCATCCATTTAAAAAAACCAGAATGCAACAGTGGGGCTACCCAATACAAATCTTTATTTACTTTTTGAATACAAAACTCACCAAGCTCTACTTGACTACCTAGCGCAGGTTGTGACCCTAAAACCTTTTCTCCAAGAAGATGAGCTAAATCTTCATCAACTACACGAATTTCATCAATTGAAATAGGCGCAATATGATTGGCTATTTTTTCTCCATTATTCACTTTACCAATTAATGTTTGGTATGCCTCACTTCTAAACATCGGAAAACTAGTCAATAATGGAAAAACCACAATATAAACCATTAAAAGTAGAACGATATAAAATAAAAAATTACTTGGTTTAGAGGTAACAATTACTTGCTTCGTTTTTGGAGAAACGGCCAAGCCAGTAGATACTAAAATAGAGAGAAAAGTTAAAACCAAAAGGATAATAGGCAACCCTAAAAAGCCATAGTTAATAACAGGCAAAACCAGATAGACAATTAGAAAGCCAACAATGAGTAAAAATAAAATTTGCACTATTTTTTTCATAAAGAATATTCTTAGTTTTATCTATTAGACTATAAATAAGATATTTGTTACAATTCAACCCGATTATTTTTAAAGAAAAATTCATTTGAAATAACACTATCTGAAAAAAGAGTATTTTTGTCGTCGATTTAATTATACAATCTTTAAATTTTCAATCTTTAAATTAAACAAATGAAAGCATACGTATTTCCAGGTCAAGGCGCACAATTTACAGGAATGGGAAAAGAATTATATGAAAATTCTCCTTTAGCCAAAGAATTATTCGAAAAAGCAAATGAAATTTTAGGCTTCCGTATCACCGATATCATGTTCGAAGGAACCGCTGAAGAATTAAAAGAAACGAAAGTAACTCAACCCGCCGTTTTTTTACATTCGGTTATATTAGCTAAAACATTAGGAGCCGACTTTAAACCAGAAATGATAGCGGGACATTCATTAGGAGAATTTTCAGCATTAGTAGCGAACGGAGCTTTGTCATTTGAAGATGGTTTAAGATTAGTTTCTCAAAGAGCCTTAGCGATGCAAAAAGCCTGTGAAATAAAACCTTCAACCATGGCGGCAGTACTTGGTTTAGCTGATAATATTGTAGAAGATGTTTGTGCTTCAATTGATGGAATTGTGGTAGCTGCTAATTACAATTGCCCAGGACAATTAGTGATTTCAGGAGAAACAACGGCTGTTGAGGCAGCGTGTATAGCGATGAAAGAAGCGGGCGCAAAACGCGCTTTGTTATTACCTGTAGGTGGCGCATTTCACTCTCCTATGATGGAACCCGCTAGAGAAGAATTAGCAGCAGCTATTGAAGCAACTACTTTCTCAACTCCTATTTGCCCAGTGTATCAAAACGTTACTGCAACAGCAGTCTCTGACGCTAACGAAATCAAGAAAAACTTAATCATACAATTAACTGCACCTGTGAAATGGACACAATCAGTGCAACAAATGATTGCTGATGGCGCAACTTTATTTACTGAAGTTGGTCCTGGAAAAGTATTGGCTGGATTAATCGGTAAAATCGATAAAGAAGCATTAACTGCGAATGCCTAAACAAAAAAGTTACCAAATAGTCTTACTAATTAAAACTAGTACTATATCATCCTCATAAATTAATTTTTGTGAGGATTTTTTTAGGTTTTTACTGATCTAATCCTATTTATGATTAATTAATTGTACATTTAACATTCATGCAGTTCTATACTATTAATTATCAAAACATTAAAAAATGAAAAAAGTACTTTTAAGTTTAGCCTTTGTCTTGGCATTAATGACTTCTTGTAAAGAAAAAACACAAGACAAAATGGAAGATGCTACAGAAGCTGTTGGGGACGAAATGTCTGATGCCGCAGATACCACTGCTGCACGAGTTGATGATGCGATTGAAAAAGGAGCTGCAAAAGTGGAAGAAACAGCTAAGGAAGTCAAGGAAAATCACAAATAATAAAAAAGGCTGTCTATCGACAGCCTTTTTTTATTTTCTAACTTTTTGTTCCCACTTCCAGGCACTTGCCATTGCTTCTTCAAGAGTTGACTCTGCTTTCCAACCCAGTATTTTATTGGCTTTATCAGTATTAGCATATGCCGATGTTATATCTCCTTCTCTACGTCCTACTATTTTGTAGGGCAATTTTTGTCCGCTCACTTTTTCGAATGAATGAATCACTTCTAAAACTGTGCTTCCAGTGCCTGTACCTAAATTAAAAGTCTCCACTTTTTCAATGTTCTTTTTATCCAACAATCGTTTTAAAGCAATCACATGCGCTTTGGCTAAATCGACTACATGTATATAATCCCTTACAGCTGTTCCATCAGTTGTAGGATAATCATCCCCATATACTGACAGTTCCTGCCTTAACCCGATTCCTGTTTGAGTGATAAAAGGAACTAGATTTTGGGGAACCCCAAGAGGCAACTCACCAAGTTCAGTAGATGGATGCGCCCCTATTGGATTAAAATATCGCAATAATATGGCATTGATATTAGTCACTTTGGCGGTATCAGTAATAATTTCTTCTCCAATTTGCTTAGTATTCCCATAGGGTGACATCGCTGTTTGAACTGGAGCATTCTCCGTAATTGGCATTTTTTCTGCCTGACCGTAACCGGTACAAGAAGAACTAAATATAAAACTAGTTTCTTCTTTTTTTTCTAATTCTTGTAAGATATAGATTAATGCGCTTATATTATTTTCATAATACATTAAGGGGTTTTCAACACTTTCTCCAACTGCTTTAGAAGCTGCAAAGTGAATTACGCCTTCAATATCGTGGTGCCTATTAAAAAAGGATTGTACTTTAGTTTTATCGCGTAAATCTAACTTTTCGAATGCTGGGATTTTTCCTGTAATATTTGAAATTCCGTCCAATACACTGAGCGACGTATTTGATAAATCATCTATAATTATTACATCAAAACCTTGATTTTGTAATTCTACTACAGTATGTGAACCAATAAAACCCAATCCACCTGTTACTAGTATTTTCATTTTTAATTTCATTTTTAGATTAACGGCAACAATTCATAAAAAAAGACGCGAAATAACGCGTCTCAATTTATTATTTTAAAAATTCTAAAACACTATCTGTAATGAATTTTATCTGTTCATCGTCAAGCTCTGTATGCATTGGTAAGGAAAGTACTTCTTTTACCAACTGATTTGTAACTGGGAAATCTTCTTCTTTATAACGCGTATCCATGTAGGCTTTCTGGGCATGCAAAGGAATAGGGTAATAAATTGCACAAGGAATACCTTTATCTAATAAATGCTGCATTAATGCATTTCGATCAGCATTTATAATTCGCAATGTATATTGATGAAATACATGGCAATCACAGATATCACAAATTTGAGGCGCTACAATATTTTTATTCCCATCAAATGCTGCTGAATATTTTCTTGCTGCATCTTGTCTAGCTGTATTGTATTCATCTAGCAAAGGTAATTTAGCGTTCAATACCGCGGCTTGAATACTATCTAAGCGCGAATTCACACCTACTACATCGTGGTGATACCGTTCATACATTCCATGATTTACGATTCCGCGCAGTGTGTGTGCTAAAGCATCATCATTGGTAAAAATAGCTCCACCATCTCCATAACATCCTAGATTTTTTGACGGGAAAAATGAAGTAGCTCCAACATGTCCTATTGTTCCTGCTTTCTTTTTAGTTCCGTCTGAGAATTTACAATTGGCTCCAATCGCTTGTGCGTTGTCTTCTATTACAAATAAATTGTATTCTTTAGCAACAGCCATTATAGCTTCCATATTGGCAGCGCGACCAAATAAATGAACAGGTACAATCGCTTTTGTTTTTGGAGTAATAGCTCGTCTAATTCCTTCAATTGAAATATTCATATTATAAAGATCGACATCTACTAAAACAGGAGTTAATTGTAATAACGCAATCACTTCGACTGTAGCTGCAAAAGTAAAATCTGCAGTAATAACCTCATCACCTGGCTTTAAACCTAAACCCATCATAGCAATTTGTAAAGCATCTGTCCCGTTAGCACAAGGAATTACATGCTTAACATCTAGATAATCCTCCAATGATTTTTGAAATTGGTGAACTTGCGGGCCATTGATGTACGTATTGGTGTTTAACACCTCTTGTATCGAATCATTTACTACAACTGAAATTTTATCATATTGACTTTTAAGGTCGACCATTTGGATTTTCTTCATTTCTATTTTATTTAAATCAATTCACCAAAAAGTAAAAAAAGCTCAAAACAAATACTAAACTGTTTTGATGTTAGCTCTTCGCTTTTTATCATTAAAATGAATGGATTAATTTGAACGTTATCAAAACTAATAGCTGCAAAAATATGAATTTAAGCAGTAAGATTTAAATGATAAACAAAAGAAACTGTATTTTAGCAAAATAAAATTTACGGTATGCTTTTTCTTTACAATATAGTAGTACAAATCACAATCCCAATACTACAATTCATCGCTATTTTCAACCCTAAAATTAAACTTTTTGTAGATGGCAGAAAAAATGTATTTCAAATTCTAGAGGAGCAAATTAAGCCTCAAGACAAAACATTCTGGTTTCATGCAGCATCATTGGGCGAATATGAACAGGGAATTCCAATAATTGAAAGCATAAAAAAAGACTTCCCTTCACACAAAATTGTTATAACCTTCTTTTCTCCTTCGGGATTTGAAGTTCGAAAAAACAACACCCTTGCAGATGTTACTGTTTACCTACCTCTTGACACGAAGACAAACGCAAAGAAATTCATAGAAATTGTACATCCTGAAAAAGTGTTTTTTATTAAATATGAATACTGGCTGAACTATTTAACAGAACTAAAAGATCATAATACACCAACCTATTTGATTTCGGGAATTTTTAGAAAAGACCAAGTTTTTTTTAAATGGTATGGAGGTTTCTATAGAAAGGCTTTGGAAACTTTCACTTATTTTTTTGTTCAAAACGAAGACTCCAAAACCTTACTACAGAGGCTAGGAAAAACAAATGTGATCATTTCAGGCGATACACGCTTTGACAGAGTGGCTGCCATTCTTGAAAAAGACAATACACTGAAGTTTATATCTGACTTTAAGAACGACACTTTAACGATTGTTGTTGGAAGTTCATGGCCGAAAGACGAGGATCTGTTGCTCGATTTTATAAATGATAATGTGCAAAATGTAAAATTTATCATTGCGCCGCATAACATCAAAAAAGAACAAATTGAAGAATTAAAAAATAAAATTTCAAAAAAAACCGTGCTGTTTTCTGAAATGGAAAGTAAAGATTTGTCCGCCTACGATGTTTTTATAATTGACACTATTGGAATTTTAACAAAAATCTACAGTTATGCGGATATCGCTTATGTGGGCGGTGGATTTACAAAATCTGGCGTTCATAACTTACTTGAGCCAGCCACATTTGGAGTACCAATAGTCATTGGACCAAATTACGCTCGCTTTGCTGAAGCAACTGCATTAGTAAAAATAGGAGGTTGTGCTTCAATTACTACAACAACCGAACTAAACATGGTGTTAAAAAACCTGATAATAGATGATTATTTAAGAAGTGAAACTGGACATATTTGCAGCACTTTTGTATTAATGAACAAAGGGGCTACTAATAGCATTATGAAAATCATTAAATAAGCTTTAATTCAGTACAACATAATGATAAACAGTAATCTAAAAGCCTTAATTAAATTTAAAATTAGTTCTAAAATCTTGAAACACTGCCTTAATTTCGGGCAAACAATCGAAAGAAAGCCAAGAAAAGATAGAGCAATTCAATAAATTGAATAATATTTTAAAAAAAAATTGAAAAAATAATTTACATATCAAAAATTTTATATCTTTGCGTCGAATTAATAATTAACCTTTATATTAAATTAAGATGAAAAAAGTATTTTTAAGTTTAGCTGCTGTTGCTGTTTTGACTGTTGTATCATGTAAAAAAGCTGATGCTTCTGCTGAAGAAGCTGCTGCTGTAGTTGATTCTGCTGCTGTAGTTGTTGATTCTGCTGCTGCTGTTGTTGATTCTGCTGCTGTTGTAGTTGATTCTGCTGCTGCTGCTGTTGAAGCTCCTGCTGCTCACTAATTAGAATTATTCTAAGAAATCAAAAGCCATCCGCCTAGCGAGATGGCTTTTTTTATTTTATAACACTTTGATTTTCTTGACTATCACCAATAAAAAAAGGAATTCTTAATTCGTAAATTAAAAATTCCCTCCTTTTAAAACTCCCCTAAATCTCTTTTAATCTTCAAAGACAAAATTAGTATTAGAAAAATCTAATATTTCGGCTTTTGATCCATACTTTACAATTTCTTCAATCCCTTTTTGCACCATCAATTCTGTAGAGTACTTTCTACTAGTTGCTTTAACCACCCCATCTACTACAACTCTAAAAAAGTATTTCCCTTTTGAAGTTTTAAACTTTACATAGGAACAAGTCTCAAAAACAGAACGAACATACTCAGCATCTGCTTCGCAATCCATCCGTAATTCATAAGCATTACTTGTAAAAATTGTTTTTCCTTTTCTTGAGGTAAATTCAAATTTGTAATCTCCGCTAAATCTCTTACTGATAACAAAAGAACCCATACTATATTTAAGTTTTTTACGAAGTTTTTTTAACAAAAAAAGCCTCTTCAAAAGAAGAGGCTTTAGTACTCAGAGCGGGACTTGAACCCGCACGAACATTGCTGTTCACTGGATTTTAAGTCCAGCGTGTCTACCAATTTCACCATCCGAGCATTATGTGGTGTCGAGCGAAAAACGGGGCTCGAACCCGCGACCTCGACCTTGGCAAGGTCGCGCTCTACCAACTGAGCTATTTTCGCATTTTCAATTTTATAAAAGAACCGCGATACTTGTTCTGTATTGCGGATGCAAATTTAGGACATTTATTGAATTACGCAAGTCTTTTTTGTAAAAAAAACTAAGATAAAAGTTAAACTTCTGATAACCTAAACTTTAAAAATCAAAAAAAATTACTTTCTTGTTAGCATTCTTTTTATTTCATTTAATTTCATTAAAGCTTCCACTGGCGTTATTGTATTTATGTCTAAATTTAATATTTCTTCTTTGATTTCTTCTAGCAATGGATCGTCTAAATTAAAGAAACTCATCTGCAACTCCTCCTTTTCTGATTTAATTCCGTTTAATGCGTCACTAGAATGATTTTTTTCTAATTTCTTGAGCAGTTTCTGCGCTTTTGCAATTACAATTTGTGGCATTCCAGCCATCTTGGCCACATGAATTCCAAAACTATGCGCACTTCCACCTTTGACTAATTTTCGGATAAAAAGCACCGTGTCTTTCAATTCTTTAACCGCCACATTATAATTCTGGATTCTTGGTAACGATTCACTCATTTCATTCAACTCATGGTAATGAGTAGCAAACAATGTTTTAGGTTTCGAAGGATGCTCATGTAAATATTCTGCGATAGCCCAAGCAATTGAAATTCCGTCGTACGTACTTGTCCCTCTACCAATTTCATCTAAAAGCACCAAACTCCTATCCGAAATATTATTCAAAATAGAAGCTGTTTCATTCATCTCCACCATAAATGTAGACTCACCCATCGATATATTATCAGAGGCTCCTACTCTTGTAAAAATTTTATCAACTACCCCCATTCGAACACATTCGGCAGGCACAAAGCTTCCCATTTGTGCCAGCAGCACAATTAAAGCTGTTTGACGTAAAATGGCTGATTTACCAGACATATTTGGCCCAGTTATCATTATTAACTGTTGTGTTTCTCTGTCTAAGAAAACATCATTAGCAATATAAGGAGTACCCACAGGTAGTTGTTTCTCAATAACCGGATGTCTCCCATTTTTAATTTCTAGTTCGAAAGTTTCGTCGAGCATTGGACAAACATATCTATTCTCGATTGCTAACTGTGTAAAAGAACATAAGCAATCCAGTTGCGCCACTAAATTAGCATTCAATTGCACTGGTTTAATATAGGTTGTTATCCAAGCCACCAATTGCTCAAATAAGTCCGATTCTATTTTATGGATTTTTTCTTCAGCTCCCAGAATCTTGGTTTCATATATTTTTAATTCCTCGGTAATATACCGTTCTGCATTTACTAATGTTTGCTTACGTATCCATTCCGGCGGAACTTTATCTTTGTGCGTATTACGAACTTCAATATAATAACCAAAGACATTATTAAAAGAAATTTTCAATGAAGAGATCCCCGTTCGTTCTGACTCCCTTGATTCAATTCCATCTAGAAATTCTTTTCCTGAAGTAGAGATTGCTCTCAAATCATCCAATTCTTCACTAACTCCTTTAGCAATAGCATTCCCTTTAGCAACGGCAACGGGAGCATCTTGATTTAAAGTTGTTTTTATTTTTTCACGCAACAATTCACAACTATGCAAACTGTCCCCAATAATTTTTACCGCTTCTTGCGGACTACCCAAAGCCAAATTTTTAATTGGAATAATGGCATCCAAAGATTCTTTAAGATATACCACTTCTCGAGGAGATACTTTACCTGCTGCAATTTTTGAAATCAATCGCTCCAAATCAGAAATTTGTTTGATCTGGTATTGTATTTTTTGTAACACCTCTTGATTTTCTTGCAAATAGGAAACCACCTGGTGTCGGTTTTTTATTTTGTTCGAATCCTTCAACGGTAAAGCCAACCATCTTTTCAATAAACGACCGCCCATTGGCGAAAGCGTTTTATCAATAACGTCTAGCAATGTAACTGCATTTGGATTATAACTGTGGTACAATTCTAAATTACGAATCGTAAATCGGTCCATCCACACGTAGGCATCTTCGGCAATACGCTGAATCGAAGTAATATGCTGTACTTTATTGTGTTGCGTTTCCGATAAATAATACAAAATAGCACCGGAAGCGATAATCCCTTCTTTTAAATCTTCAATTCCAAATCCCTTTAAAGAAATGGTTTGAAAGTGTTTGGTTAACGTTTCTACTGCATAATCTTCTTTGTAAATCCAATCTTCTAAATAAAAATTATGGAAATCTTCTCCAAATGCTTCTCTAAAATCGTTTTTATTGTTTTTAGGAATAAGCACCTCCGAAGGATTGAAATTTTGCAGCAATTTATCAATATACTCTGCGTTTCCTTGTGCGGTAAGAAACTCGCCCGTTGATACATCCAAAAAAGAGATACCAATTGATTTATTAGCAAAATAAACCGATGCCAAAAAGTTATTGGTTTTAGATTGTAAAACTTCATCATTCATAGATACGCCGGGAGTAACAAGTTCTGTTACACCTCGTTTCACAATCGACTTAGTCATTTTAGGATCTTCTAATTGATCGCAAATAGCGACACGAAGTCCCGCTTTAACTAATTTTGGCAAGTAAGTATTAATAGAATGATGTGGAAAACCAGCAAGTGCGGTTTCAGTTTCTGATCCTGCACCGCGTTTTGTCAATGTAATTCCCAATATCTTTGATGCTCTAACAGCGTCCTCTCCAAATGTCTCATAAAAATCACCTACACGAAACAACAAACAAGCGTCAGGATATTTCCTTTTTATATCGTTATATTGTTTCATTAAGGGAGTTTCCTTAACTACTTTATCTTTAGCTGCCAAATTATTTTAGTTTTGAAATATGAGAAAAAATATCAGCGAATTTAAATATTTAATAACGAATAACTAAACAGTTGAAAAAAAATTAAACATTTTTAAGGAAATTTTAAGGCATTGGCATGATTTTTTCTTTAGATTTGTTTAATAATTTTTAAACTTTATTAAAATGAAAAAAATAATTTTACTTGCCATGCTTACTGTTTTAGGAGTAACTTCTTCTAACGCACAGGAAACTACAAAAAAAATAAAAGCAACTGCAGCTAAAGTTGCAAAAGTAAATGGTGCAGGAATGGTTTTTGTTTCGGAAACGATAGATTATGGAACTATAGCACATAATGCTGACGGAAAACGTGAGTTTGTATTTACAAATAACGGAAACAAGCCATTAATCATTACTAATACTCAAGGTTCATGTGGTTGTACAGTTCCAACTTCGCCAAAAGAACCAATCGCTCCAGGAGCAAAAGGAATTATTGGAGTAAAATATGCTACTGACAGAGTTGGTGCTTTTACAAAAACGGTAACCGTAACTTCAAACGCTGAAGGACAAGCTACCAAAGTACTTACTATTAAAGGAGTAGTACTAGGAGATGATGCTTCAAAAAGCTAAATTTTATAAACAGTAAAAAAAAGCTTCCCTTAACAGTGGAAGCTTTTTTTATTAGAACTAATCGTAACAAAAATGAGAAAGCTAGAAAACAGCGAACTAGAGCGAAAATCAATAGAAGCATTTAAAAAATCCGATAAAACACCGCTCATTTTAATTTTAGACGATGTAAGAAGTTTACACAATATAGGTTCGGTATTTAGAACTGCTGATGCTTTTTTAATAGAAAAAATATACTTGTGTGGCATAACCGCTACACCTCCAAACAAAGAAATTCACAAAACAGCACTTGGTGCAACTGAAACTGTTTCTTGGGAACACCAAAACAGTGTGCTAGACGTAATCCAGAAATTAAAAAAAGAAAATGTAACGACATTAGCCATTGAGCAAGTGGAAAGTGCCATTTTTCTTCAAGACTTTAAAGTAAACCAAAATCAAAAATACGCTTTAGTTTTTGGTAATGAAGTGCATGGCGTTTCTCAAGAAGCCGTAGCCCTTTGTGATGGTTGTATTGAAATCCCGCAGTTAGGAACAAAACACTCTTTAAACATTTCAGTGAGTGCCGGAATCGTTGTTTGGGATTTATTTCAAAAATTAAATTGGCCTATTAAATAATTTGTAAATAATTCAATATATTTACAAAATGGGGAAAAAACATTTTTTTAATATCATTTTTGGGTTACTATTTCTTATTTCAAATCACAATATTGCAAATATTAAATATTCTAAACCAAAAAAAAACAAATCCCTTTTTGCAAATATCGCCCCCATAATTGCAGCAAGCGGAAACCAAATTTATTGTCCACAATCGCAACTGAAAATAGCGACTGATGTAACGATTACAGATCCTGATGACACTACTACAGATGCTATTTATATACAAATATCGTCGGGATATGTCAATGGACAAGACTTATTGACCTTAACTAATCTTTCATTACATCCTACAATTGTTGCGACCTGGAATTCTAGTGAAGGAAAACTAAAATTATCAAGCCCATTCAATGGTCAACAAGTGCTATACACTGACTTTATAGCTGCGATAAAAGATGTTGTGTTTTCAAATTCTAGCACTGCACCTTCTGGTGTTCGTGATTTTTCAATCAGTATCGGACAAGCTAATTATTTACCAAGTAACGGTCATTATTATCAATATATTTCAAATGTTGGGGTAACTTGGACAAGTGCTAAACAAGCCGCAGAAACTAGTACCTATTATGGGCTTCAAGGCTATTTAGCTACTATTACATCGGCTGACGAGGCAAAAATTTCAGGCGAGCAGGCCTCGGGTGCGGGATGGATTGGCGGCACCGACTCTCAAATTGAAGGAGTTTGGAAATGGGTTACAGGACCAGAAGGACTGGCAAATGGTGGTACAGGGACTATATTTTGGAATGGCTTAGCGAATGGATCAACTCCAAATTTTGCGTTTTGGAACGCTAATGAGCCCAATCAAGCTGGTGATGAAGATTACGCACATATTACTGCGCCAGGAATAGGTATTACTGGTTCTTGGAACGATTTGTCAAATACTGGAGCAGCTAGCGGACCTTTCCAACCAAAAGGCTATATAGTAGAATATGGAGGTATGCCTGGAGACCCAATACTTCAAATCTCGGCAAGTACACGAATCACTATACCATTACTAACAGGAAGCACAGGAGACACCAATTGTGGACCTGGAATTTTAACCCTTCAAGCTACTGCAACAAATGGAACAATTAATTGGTATGCTACTCCCACATCAACAACTTCTTTAAAAACTGGAAATGTTTTTAATACTCCAACCATCTCAACATCAACAACCTATTACGTGGATGCTGGATGTATAGGAAGGAGAATACCTGTTGTCGCCACTATTATCCCTTTACCAGCACCGATCAGTATTAATCCTATTACTTATTGCCAAAATGCTTCCTCGACAGCTTTAATAGCGACACCGTCTACCAACTGTAGAATAAATTGGTACACAACGCCAACAGGTGGAACGCCCAGTACAAACGCTCCAATTCCATCAACGGCAAGCCCAGGAACAACGAAATATTATGTCAGTCAAACCAATCTTTCCAATGGATGTGAAGGGGTGCGATCTGAAATAGAAATAACAGTTCATCCCTTACCCACTGCCCCGATAGTTAATGATGTCTTTTATTGCCAAAACGAAACCACTATCGCGTTAACAGCTGCGGCTTCGGCAAATTGCAATTTAAATTGGTATAGCTCTCCAAACAATGGGACACCAACTGCCGCACCCATTCCGTCTAGCTTAAATATTAGCACTACTACTTATTATGTTAGTCAAACCAACCTTGCCACAGGCTGCGAAGGACCACGATCAGCAATTAAAGTTACTATAAATCCTTTACCTACAGCCCCAGTTGTAAGTGCAGTAGTCTATTGTAAAAATGAGAGTACCATCCCCTTAACTGCAATTGCATCTACAAATTGTATTTTAAATTGGTACCCTACAAAAACCGGAGGGACCGCAAATGGAACGAGCCCAACTCCATCGAGTGCTGCAGTTGGAGCAACAAAATATTATGTAAGTCAAACTTTCACTGCAACAGGATGTGAAGGTCCGCGCTCTGAAATTACAGTTGTAATTAATAAATTGCCAACTGTCAATGATGTTACTATTATCCAGTGTGATAGTGATCTCATTTCTGATGGAAAAACCCGTTTTAATTTAAGAGTCAATAA
>CAWURM010000105.1:0-11159 GCA_963924965.1 uncultured Flavobacterium sp. | reverse complement strand
AACGGATTTGCACTGATTTCTTGAATTTAGAAAAGTGAAAAAAGATAATCTGTGCTAATCAGTGGAATCAGTGGTTAAAAAAATGGATGTGAATTATCCGCAAGAAACTTATATGACTTATATGTTTAAATTTTTAGAATTTTGGCCCACAGATTTAACAGATTTAACGGATTTGAACTGATTTCTTGAATTTAAATTGGTGCAAAAAAATCTGCTGGAATCAGTGGTTAAAAAATGGACGTGAATTATTTGCAATAAACTTATATGCCTTACATGTTTAAATCCTTTTTACACCTAGTAAAAAAATCCTTTTCATTGGCGTGCTAATAGTCACTGTGCATCCACAATAGATTTCTAGGTTTCCTTATTTTGCGTAAAATCTAATGTTATAAACAATAACGTTGTATTTGTTCGTACAATGGTAGTTTTGAACCAACGAATGATTGCTTTTTGTATTTTTGTGCCTTACATATAAAAACACGTCATTTTGATTGATTTAAAATTTATAGCTCAATTTAAAGCCAAAGGAAAATACAAGAAAACCTATCAAAACGCCAAGATCTCTTATCTCAATAGGGTGCGCTGGGCGGTTTCGTCTTTTTATATTGGTATGGGATTGTGTTTTGCCTCATGGGCAAGTCGCATTCCGGATATTAAAACAGCCTTAGATTTAGGATCCGCTGAGTTAGGGACTATTTTATTTGCGGTTCCTATGGGGCAGTTATTGATTATGCCTTTTTCAGGTAAGTTAGTAACCCGTTTTGGCAGCCATCGCATATTAGTATATTCTTCTATATTGTATGTAATTAGTTTGACTAATTTGGGCTTGGCCACAAACGCCTGGCAGTTGTCTTTGGGATTATTTGCCTTTGGACTATTCAGTAATCTAACTAATATTGCTGTAAATACACAAGGTGTTTATACCGAAGAGCTTTTCAAGAGAACCATCATGTCCTCTTTTCATGGTATGTGGAGTTTTGCAGGTTTTACCGGCGCCTTAATTGGATTGGGAATGTTAGCTTTAAATTTGACTCCTTACGTACATTTTTGGATAGTGTCAATTGTCGTCTTTATCATGATGTCATTGAATTATAAATTTTTAATCAAAGCCAAAGAAATACCGAAAACCAAGGAGAAAAAATTATTCACTAAACCAGACTCGGCTCTTATTTGGTTGGGAGTCATAGGTTTTTGTTGCATGGCCAGCGAAGGCGTAATGTTTGACTGGAGTGGGGTTTATTTCAAAGATGTCATTCACGCTCCGGGACCTTTAGTGATTTTAGGATATACTTCCTTTATGATTATGATGGCCGGTGGACGCTTTTTTGGAGATGGATTGATTCATAAATTTGGTCGAAAAACCGTGATGCAAATCAGCGGATTTTTAATTTCAGCGGGCTTATTCACCGCCGTATTTTTCCCGTATATCATTCCATCCACCATCGCATTTATGTTCGTAGGTCTTGGGGTTTCAACCATCGTGCCCACCTTGTACAGCATTGCAGGAAAAAACCCATCAGTCCCTCCAGGCGAGGCTTTAACGATTGTTTCCAGCGTAAGTTTCCTAGGGTTTTTAATGGGACCTCCCGTGATTGGGTACATTGCAGAGCTTTCTAGTTTGCGAGTTTCCTTTGCTTTCATAGGCGTTTTTGGGGTATTAATTGCCTTTATGGTTTCTCGAATTAAGGCCATTCAATAGGTTTTTAGCAATACTTCTTTTCTTTTTCACAACATCATGTAGCCCCGCTATACAGCGTATCTTTATTGCCAAAAACTGGCAATAAAGGATACTGCTTGCTATCGGGATTAGTGCACTACTTTTTGGGTACATAATGACAGCTCGAACTCCTGTGAGAAATTCCACACACAAAAAACAAAAATTTTTTATTTTTGAGAAACAACTTAACAGTATTTTTATTACATTTAAAAAATAATTGAATACGATTCACTTCATAAGGTTACTCAGTGCCACGGTTTTATAGCATAAAATAAATTTCCAAAAACATCCTTTTTTATTTTCAATACGAACTCCCAAACGGGATGATTTTTTGTGCGTTCTAAATAAAGTAGGAATCCATTGGTGTCAAAAAAACTTTTCCGTTTTTAAAATAAGAGAAGTTTAAAGCTATAACAATCAATAGTGGTATCTATGAAAAAAACACTTCTTGTACTTTTTATTATTTTTAAATGGGGATGGGTGTATTCCCAAAATCAAACCGGAATTTCAGGCAGAGTATTGGATTCCAAAACGCAAAAACCACTAGCATATGTTGTAGTTTCTATTCAAAACACGAATCTCATGCAGCTCACCACCGCCGATGGGGAATTTCTTATCGAAGCAGTAGCCGTCGGAGATCAATTGTTGCTGTTTCACAGTCAAGGTTTCAAAGACGCGTTGTTTCCAGTGACTATTGTAGCGAACCAAATCACAAATCTGGGCGATGTATTTTTAGAAGACGATCTAATCACCGATTTTCAAACCACTGTGATTCGCTTATTCGAAAATGATTTAACGGATGACAATAGCGGTTCCGAAAGTACTTCAGGTCTTTTGCAATCGTCTCGTGATGCTTTTCAACAAGCCGCCGCTTTCAATTGGGGACAAGCGAGATTCCGGATTCGGGGATTAGACAGCGAGCATGCCACCACCATGATCAATGGCGTAAGCATGAATAAGCGCTATGATGGCCGGCCACAATGGGGCAATTGGGGCGGACTCAATGACGCCACTCGAAATCAGGAATTTTCGATAGGAACTGCTCCCTCTGATTATAGTTTTGGGGGTATTCTAGGAACCCAAGAAATCAATACCCGTGCTTCTATTTACAGACCCGGCACCCGAATCACATTTTCAGGAACCAATACCAATTACAGTTGGCGTACCATGGGAACCTATGCTTCCGGCATGGGAAGTAGTGGTTGGGCTTTGGTGATTTCGGCAGGAAAAAGACTCGCAGACCAAGGGTACTTTGAAGGAACAACTTTTGATGGAAATTCCCTTTTTATGAGCGTAGAAAAGAAATTAAATGACCAACATTCCCTGAATTTCACCGGATTTTATACCCCCAATACCCGAGGGAAAAATTCCCCAAATACGGAAGAGGTTACTCAATTAACGTCAGGAAAATACAATTCCTATTGGGGATATCAAGACGGGAAAAAGCGAAATGCCAGGACCAAAACCATCGAAGAGCCCATCTTAATGTTGAATCATTTTTTCAAAATAAACGACCAGACCAATTTAAATATGGCTGTGATGTATCAATTTGGAAAAATAAGCAACTCCAATATTGATTATCAAAATGCCAATAGTCCAGATCCCACTTATTTTAGAAAATTGCCATCGTATTACACCTCACTATACGACAAAGATCAAGGAGAGTTTTCGGGTGATTTTATACCCGATTATGACAATGCCGAGAAAAGTAGGATTCAATTTTTAGCCAACCCACAAATCGATTGGGAAGCGATGTACCGCGCCAATCAAAACCCGATTGTAGATGCAAACGGGAATATAACAGGTTATGAAGCCGCGCAAAGTCATTACGTTTTATACGAAGACCGCACCGATGATCAAACCTGGACAGCCAACACCAACTTCAGTACACAACTCTCTGAAAATTTGATTGTAAACGCCGGCGGTTCATTCAGTAATTTGAAATCGCATAATTACCAAAAACTTTTAGACCTTTTAGGTGGAAGCTATTTTCAAGATATTGATGGTTTTTATAAAGGGAATCAAGCACAATCGGATTTGAATAATCCCAACAGGCAAGTAGTGGTAGGAGAGGAATACGGTTACAATTATAATTATGTAGCCAACACACTAGATGCGTTTACCCAATTCAAGTTCAACTATGAGAAAGTCGATTTCTATTTGGCGCAATCTTTTTCCAGCACCAATTATCAAAGAGAAGGAATATATAAAAACGGAATTTACGAGACGATTTCTTTTGGGAAAAGTGAGAAGGTGCAATTTGAAAATTTTGGTTTTAAAGGGGGATTGACCTATAAAATATCGGGCAAACAAATGCTGACTTTCAATGCTGCCCATTTGACCAAAGCGCCAACGATACGCAATACCTTCCCGAATGCTCGATTGAATAATTCGATTGTGAACGGACTACAAAGTGAAAACATAAATAGTCTGGATGCGAGCTATTTGTTTCGTACCCCAAAATTAAAAGCAAGATTTACGGCTTATTACGCCACTATAAAAGACGCTACCAAAACTTCCTTTTTTTATGCCGAAGGGATTTTTGATAATGGCGCTGGATTTACCAATACCAATGCATTTGTGAGTCAAACGCTTACCCATTTGAACAAAAAGAATCTAGGCGCTGAATGTAGTTTTGAATACCAAATATCGGCTACTTTTAAAGCAAGTCTGTCGGCTGCCTATGGGGATTATACCTATGATAGCGATCCAAAATTGAGTGTCAATAACGATGCAATGGCTTCTGTTGAAAATACGAATCCTTCCTTTGATTTTGGCACCGCCTTATTAAAAAATTACAAGCAAGCCGGTTTGCCACAACAAGCGTATGCATTAGGAATGGAATATCGGGACCCAAAATATTGGTGGATAGGGGCGAATGTCAATTACCTAACAGAAACCTATATTGATGTATCTCCCATTTCTAGAACGAGTCGGTTTTATACCAATCCCGCCAGTGGTTTTCCCTTTCCGGAAGCAACAGAAGCACGAGGGGCTGAACTATTAAAACAGGAACGATTTGATCCCGCGTTGTTAGTCAATTTTACTGGAGGAAAATCATGGCGCATTCGAGGAAAGAACATCGGCCTTTTTATGAGTATCAACAATGCTTTAGACACCAAATACAAAACCGGAGGTTATGAGCAAGCACGGAACGCTAATTTTAGACAACTCAATCAAGATGTTTCGAGCGGAACGCCCTCTTTTGGCAACAAATATTTTAACGGTTATGGACGTACCTATTTCGTCAATCTTAGTTTCAACTTATAAATCATTCCTTATGAAAGCTTCTTATTTTAAAGTTTTAGTACTGTTCGTTTTGGTTACGTTGTTT
This sequence comes from uncultured Flavobacterium sp., assembly GCA_963924965.1. Taxonomy (GTDB): domain Bacteria; phylum Bacteroidota; class Bacteroidia; order Flavobacteriales; family Flavobacteriaceae; genus Flavobacterium. The sequence goes on along the minus strand of CAWURM010000105.1, from coordinate 6,108 downwards.
CACTCTTGCAACAATGATGAAGTCAGCGTTCCCAAACTGACTTGCAATCAACCGGATTTGGTGACTAATAAAACCGTGGCTGAGGTTCGCAGTACTGCGGCTGCTATTGTTTCAAAATATGTGTACGATGATGTCATTGAAGCCTATGTGATTTCTACCGAAGAACACGGTAATTTTTTCAAATCGATTTCCTTTCAAACATTGGCTACAGCCACCACACCAGCTATCGGTTTTAGCGTTCCTGTGGATGCGACCAATACCTATGTTGATTTTAGAATAGGCAATAAAGTGTATGTAAAGTTAAAAGATCAGTATACTGATATCAATTACGGCAGTTTACGAATAGGAGGGATTTATGTCAATACATATAATGAGGGGAGCGTGGGCCGACTGACGCAAAATGATTATAAAAAAGTATTGCATGCTTCTTGTACGACTTTAACCGAGGATAAATTGGTGCGATCGATTTCCATTGTTGATTTGCTGCAGGATGCTAATTTAAATACGCTTGTGGAACTGTCAGATGTGCAGTTTACAGAAGCGGCAGTGGGGCGTCATTACTTTGAAGAAACTAACAATATTGGTGGAGCGACCAACTGGAGTTTAGTCGATAAAAAAGGAAATCAAGTTATTTTTAGAACCAGTAGTTATGCTGATTTCGCCACTAAAATAGTACCCGGCGGCAGTGGAAAAGTTAGGGGAGTACTCACTAAATTTGGAACGGATTATCAATTAGTAGCCCGTTCCGAAAAAGATGTGGTTATGACCGGCGCAAGGGCGGTACCGTTCTTTGTAGAAGATTTTCATGCGGTGGTCGATAAGTCGAATTTAAGTTTACCCGGTTGGGCTAATATAGTACAAAGCGGCACGCTGTTCTGGAAAGGAACGGTCTATGCAGGTAACGGTTATGCCGAGTTTAATATTAGTGGAACCAAGGTGATTTCGAATATCGCATGGTTAATATCGCCTAAAATTGATATGGATACTCATACGAATGAAATACTCACTTTTAGAACGGCACAGCATCATCTCGATGTAGATTCCCCTTTAAATTCCTTGACCGTTTATGTAGCTACTAATTTTGACGGACTCAATATTAAAACCGCTAATTGGACTCCGGTTTCAGTAGTTTTACCCAAGCAAGCCACACCATGGTATCAGTTTGTAGGTAGTGGCGGAGTCGATTTATCTTCGTACAAAGGCAAAATCAATATTGCATTTAAATATACTGGTTCAGGAAGGGATTTGGCGTTAGATGGCGCGTTTCAGGTTGATGATGTTCAGGTGTACGGGGATTAATAATTTTATAAAAGGCATACTTTGAATTTAGTATATTTGCAGCCTTATAAAAAATCAAAATTATGAAATCTATTTTAATAGCACTTGTTGCTGTACTGTTCGTGTCTTGCATGTCCGATGGAGAAACAAAAACAACGGATTATACCGTTCAAAACGACAAAGAAATTGTTGATTATATCGCCAAAAACAAGTTAACGGCTCAAAAAACCAATTCGGGTTTGTATTATGTTGTTAATGATGCAGGTACAGGTGCGCAACCTACCGCTTCATCGAATGTAACGGTAGCGTACAAAGGGTCTTTTACGAATGGATCTGTGTTTGATGAAAGTAAAGCAGAAGGCATTTCGTTTGGCTTGAATCAAGTTATAAAAGGATGGACAGAAGGGATTCCTTATTTCAAAGAAGGCGGTAGTGGGATTTTATTAATTCCAGCTCATTTAGGGTATGGAAGTAATAATAGCGGACCAATTCCAGCGGGCTCCGTACTTATTTTTGAAGTAAAGTTGATTAAAGTAAATTAGTACAAGACTATAATAAAATCAAAAAAAGGCTGTCCGTTTCGGGCAGCCTTTTTCGTTTTTTATTTATTCTACTAGTAAACCAATCTAGTTTTTCAATTGATAAATAACCGCTTCATAGGGTCTTAATTCTCCTGATTTAGAAGCTTTGCCATAATTGTCAATTAGTACTTTTCCTTTTTTATTAATTAGATCTGTATTTGCTTTTGCATTTTTAGAAAAAAAATTCAACAAAACCAATACTTTTTCCCCGTCTAATGCTCTAGTGTACGCATAAACATCTGGATTGTCTTTGTCCAATAAAGTATATTTACCGTAAACCAAAATAGGATTTGTTTTACGCAAAAGAGTCATTTTTCTAAAGTAATTTAAAACCGAATTTGGGTCTTTTTCTTGCGCTTCCGCATTTAGATTTTCATGATTATCATTTACTTTTAACCACGGAGTTCCTGAGGTAAATCCACCATTTTTCGAGCTGTTCCATTGAAAAGGGGTTCTACCATTATCTCTGGCTCCACCTGTTTTTTGATCTTCAATGAATTGATTTAAATCGCCACCTGTTAATTTTAAATGCTCATATTCAGCCAACGTTTCGATATCACGGTAATCTTCAATTTTATCAAATTTAGCATTGACCATTCCAATTTCGTCCCCGTTATAATAATAAGGAGTTCCTCGCATCGAAAGCAAAAAGGTCGTTAGTAATTTGGAGGAAATAGCTCTAAATTCAGGCGCATCATTTCCCCAACGAGAAGTCATTCTTGGTTGATCGTGATTTCCTAAATAAATAGTTCCCCATCCTTTATTTTCATACACTTTGTCCCAATCTGAATAGATTTTTTTGAAATCAACTAGAGAATAGTCTCCCATTTTTTTGAAATAACCAGGAACATAACCTAGATTCGTTCCTTCAAAATGGTAGCCCATATTGAGTTCTTTACGGTCTTCATCTACAAAATTTAATGCTGTTGAGGTTAACATTCCGGCTCCTTCTGCCAAGGACATACAATCGTATTTGCTTAATACTTCGCGATTCATTTCTTGAAGGTATTCGTGTAAATGTGGTCCACTGGCAAAGTACACATCCCAGCGACCAAGGTAGTTTTTGTTTAGTTCTTCTTGCGTGATTACAGGGAAAGTAGTGTCTTTAGAGATAAACGGAATTACATCCATTCTAAATCCGTCAATTCCTTTCTGGAACCACCAGTTCATCATACTATAAATTTCCTGACGAAGTTTTGGATTTTCCCAATTCAAATCGGGTTGTTTGAAGTTGAAATAATGCAAGTAATAAGAATCGGTTTGTTTGTCGTAACGCCATCCGCTTCCATCTGCTTCAAATGAACCTGGGCGAAAAGCAGGTTTTCCTTTTTCGGCTGGCCACCAGTGGTAATAGTCTCGGTAAGGATTGTCTCTTGATTTTCTACTTTCTTGGAACCATTTGTGTTCATCACTACTGTGATTTACTACCAAATCCATCACTAATTTCAATCCATGCTCATGCATTCCTTTTAGTAAAGCATCAAAATCTTCCATCGTACCAAACTCCTTCATTATGGCTTGGTAATCTGAAATGTCGTACCCATTATCCGCATTTGGAGATCCATAAATGGGGTTTAACCAAACCACATCAACACCTAGACTTTTGATGTAATCTAATTTTTGAATAATTCCTTTCAAATCGCCCACACCGTCACCATTACTATCTTTGAAACTGCGAGGATAGATTTGGTAAACTACCGCTTCTTTCCACCATTTACGATCTGTAGCTGATTTGTTTTCTTGTGCCATAGTGGTGTTGTTTAATAACAATACACAGCAAAGTACAAAAAGGGCAATGAATTTTGAAGAGACTAATTTCATTTTTTAGTTATTTAGTTTTTTTTTTTATCAATTTGCTATAAAAACCTGATTGATAATGGGTTATTAATAAAAAAGGCTGACCAATTGGACAGCCTTTATCTTTTTTTATTTCAATTATTTTTTTATTTCAATGATGCTAATCGCATAACCTCCTCCCGGAGCTGATAACTGAGCCAATTTAGATTTGCTAGTTACCGTCATTTTACGAATGGTGTATGCTTGCGGATTGGTTTTGTAATTCGCGTCTTTGGCATCAGCATAAATCGTAGCTATATATTTTTTTCCTTTTTCTAAGAAGTCAAATTTAATATTGGAAGTGCGTGGGGTTTCTCCGTTTACGTTCCCTACAAACCAGTTGTTGGTTCCTTTAGCTTTTCGAGCCACAGTAATGTATTGCCCCGGTTCTGCTTCTAAGTAGTTACTTACTGTCCAATCGATAGCGACATCTTTAATGAATTGAAAAGCATCCAAAAAGCGATTGTAGTTTTCTGGTAAATCAGCTGCCATTTGCAACGGACTGTACATTGTTACATACAAAGCCAATTGATTGGCCAGAGTACTGTTGACATGCGAATGATTATCCGGATTCAGTTTTGATAAATCCATTTCAAATATTCCCGGAGTATAATCCATTGGTCCACCGATCAAGCGTGTAAAAGGCAATACCGTCACATGGTTTGGTTTAGACCCACCAAAAGATTGGTATTCTGTGCCTCTTGCTGCTTCGTTACCAATTAAGTTAGGATAGGTTCTACAAATTCCAGTAGGACGAACCGCCTCATGGGCATTGACCATAATTTTATATTCGGCTGCTTTTTCAATCGCATATTGGTAATGGTTTACTGACCATTGATCGTAATGGTTTTCCCCTTTTGGTAAAATATCACCTACATATCCACTTTTTACCGCATCGTATCCGTTGTCTTTCATGAACTGATACGCTTGGTCCATATGGCGCTCGTAGTTACGAACAGCCCCCGAAGTTTCATGATGCATGATCATTTTTACCCCTTTTTCTTTTGCGTAAGCGTGAATTCCTTTCACATCAAAATCAGGGTAAGGCGTTACAAAGTCAAAAACATAATCTTTAGCATGACCAAACCAGTCTTCCCAGCCTTCATTCCAACCTTCTACTAAAACACCATCAAAACCATTGGCTGCAGCAAAATCAATGTAGCTTTTTACTTTTGGCGTATTGGCACCATGCGTTCCGTTTGGTTTTGCTTTGGAAAAATCTGAAATCCCTAATTGCACAGTTGGAAAATCGTTGGTGTACGACCAAGAGCTTTTGCCTGTAATCATTTCCCACCAAACCCCAATGTATTTCACCGGTTTGATCCAGGAAGTGTCTTCAATTTTGCAAGGCTCATTTAAATTTAATGTCATTTTTGAAGCCAAGATATCACGAGCATCATCGCTTACAATTACCGTACGCCAAGGCGAAGTTTGTGGTGCTTGCATGTTTCCTTTATCGCCATTGGCACTAGGAGTCAGCCACGATTCAAACACCATGTTCTTGTCGTCCAAATTCAAGTGCATGCAAGAATAGTTGATTAATGCCGCTTCGTGTAAGTTGATGTAGATACCATCATTCGTTTTCATCATCAACGAAGTTTGAACCCCTGTAGGAGAAAAAGAAGTTTGCGAAACATTATCTGTTTTTGCTTTTTCGGTTAACCCTCTAATTTCAGATAATTTTGAGGTTGTATAATCGTATTCTTGTGTATCATAATCACCTGGAATCCAATAAGCCGTATGATCGCCAGTCATAGCAAACTGCGTTTTCTCTTCTTTAATGATAAAATAGGTTAAGTTTTTTTGCGTTGGGAATTCATATCGAAAACCCAATCCATCATCAAATAGACGAAAACGAATGACCATATGTCTATCAGTACTTTTTTGATCTAGTGTAATAGCCAATTCATTATAATGATTGCGAATATGATCCTCTTCACCCCAAACAGGAGTCCAAGTTTCATCAAATGTGCTCGTTTTACTATCCGTTACTGTAAAATTATTGAGTAATGAGTTTTTGTCAAACTGTAATCCTTTTTCAGATTGAGATGTACTAAAAGTCAAGTCATACAGCATTGTTTTTTTGTCACTTTTTAATTCAAGACCTAGTTTACTTTGTTTTATAATTACCTTCCCTTTGTAACTCAAATTGTAAGTAGGAGTACCGTCTTCAAGTAATTTAAATTCCATTTGGAATTTTTGATTAGGTGATTGTAATTGTTGCGCTGAAATGCTACTAAAAAGAGCTAAAGTGAATAGGAGTGCGAAAAAATACTGTTTCATTTTATATAAATTACTAGTTAATTTTTTGGTTGTATAATAGTTCAAAATGGGTATGCTTTGTATGAGTTTCCAAAAGTTTCTTTTTAAAGTTAATTACTCAAGCTACAAAGGATGCACAAATCATTTTTAT
>CAWURM010000104.1:0-22815 GCA_963924965.1 uncultured Flavobacterium sp. | reverse complement strand
TTCTATGGGTTAATAAATCTCGTATAGTAAATTCTTGAGTAACATATTCATTGTACATCTTAAAATCAGGAAGGTATTTAATGACTTTATCATCCCATTTTATTTTACCTTCATCTACTAAAATTGCGAGTGCAGCACTTGTAAAGGCTTTACTGTTTGATGCAATTCCAAAAAGGGTATTGGCGTCTACTTTTTCTTGAGTGGCAATGGATTTTACACCATATCCTTTGGCTAATACCACTTTTCCATCCTTGATGATAGCAATGGCAATACCGGGAACGTTAAATGCGGTTAAGGTACGATTGACTAATAGGTCAACTTCTGGAGCAGTGATTTGGGCGAATGAGACTGCAGTTGCAATTAAAGTAATGGCAAGGAATAATTTATTTTTCATACTATTATGGTTTAGAAAATGGTTATTTTAATAGGTAATCTAAAAACCTCTTTGTCTTTTGGCTTCGAAAATTAAAATGGCAGCCGCTACAGAAACGTTCATGCTGTCAATTGCCCCTTGCATGGGAATAATAATATTTTGAGTCGCAGCATCCCTCCATTCTTGGGTCAAACCGGTAGCTTCCGTCCCTACAACCAAAGCAGTAGGAGCAGTATAATCTTGGGTGTGATGGGAAGTAGAATTTTGCAAAGTAGCACAATAGAAATTTATATTTTTTTCTTGTAGAAAGGCAATAATTTCAGCTGTTGTCCCAGTTGCAATTTGGTTGGTAAATAAGCATCCTACGCTAGAGCGAACAATATTTGGGTTATACATATCGCTTTTTGGATTAGCAATAAGTACGGCATCAAGATGAGCTGCATCTGCAGTACGCAACAATGCCCCAATGTTTCCTGGTTTTTCGGGTGCTTCGGCAACAAGAATTAATGGATTATTGGATAGCTTTAAATCCGATAATTGCATCGATTTAGTTTTGGCTACAGCCAAAATACCTTCAGTAGTATCACGGTAAGCTAGTTTTTGAAAAACTTCTTTATTTATTTCTATTAATGCCGTGTTTGGAGCTATTTTTTTAGCTTCATTTTCAGAACAAATTTCAGGATAAAATAAGACTGTTTCTATATCATATCCTCCATTTAATGCCAATGAAATCTCTCTTTTCCCTTCCATTAGAAACGTGCCACTTTGCTTACGATTCTTTGCTTTTTCTTGCAATAGCACTAAGGATTTTATCAATGGATTTTGTATGGAAGTGATTTGTTTCAAAAGAATCTAAAATTTAATTACTAAATAGGAAACAAATATACATAGAGAAAATACAGTTTTATAAATTTAAAATGGAATATTTACCTATTCAAAAAGGATTTAAGTTTTTAATTTCTATTCTGCACCATTAATTTTAAGTAATTTTGTTCCAACTTTACAGCAGAGATATTTGCTTTTCTTGATCTAAAAACCCAAAATACGAGATGTTTCATTTATTAGATATTATAGGAACATTGGCTTTTGCCATGTCAGGAGCACTTACCGCAATGAGTAAAAAAATGGACGCATTTGGTGTGTTTATAATTGCTTTTGTCACTGCCGTTGGCGGAGGAACCTTAAGAGATATCATGATTGGGAGAACTCCTGTGGGATGGATGCTTGATTTAGAATATGTGTATACCATTGGAGTTGCTTTTATATTAGCCATTGTTTTCCGAAAGAAATTTGATCGATTGAGGACTTCTTTGTTTTTATTTGATACTATTGGATTGGGGGTTTTTACTTTAATTGGTTTAGAAAAAGGAATAGGCGTTGGTTTGCACCCCATAGTATGCATTGCTTTAGGAACAATGACCGCTTGTTTTGGTGGTGTTATTCGGGATATTTTATGTACTGAGATTCCTGTAATTTTTAGAAAAGAAATTTATGCTACCATATGTATTCTTGGAGGAATCGTCTTTTTTGTCTTGAAAAAATTTAATTTCAATGACGATTTTTTATATCTACTAACTTCATTAGTGATTATCACCGTTAGACTAATGGCGGTGAAATTTAAATGGTATTTACCCGTTTTGAATAGGTCTTAAATAGCTAATAGGATAAAAATAAAAAACCAGCTAAGGGTTGTGGAAAATTAGTGTCATTTAATTTGATGATATAAAAATAAGTACCACTGGGGCATTTTGAGTTATCCCACAATAGCCCTTTAGTAGCGTAGCCGTCCCAGTCTGCAGTTGAATTGTTTCCTTCCCACAACAAAACACCCCAGCGATTATAGATTTCTATTTTATAATTGTTAAATACATTTCGAAGCCCTTTAACAGTAAAAGTATCATTACGTCCATCATTATTAGCAGAGACATAGTTGTAAATAGTAGGGAGACAATTTCTGATAATTAGTTGAAAAGATGTTACAGTAAAACAAGACTCATTTTGTATTCTGACGTAAATAGTAGTAATAGGTTTATTAGCACTGAAACTAGATGGATTCGTAATAGCGGTAGCTCCATTGTCTTTTCCTAGTGTGGCTGCTGCTGCTGAATTGTAAAAGCTAACAGTGTCCTCCAACTTTACTTTTACACTTTCTACGTAATCAGAGAAGTCAAAGGTTGCAATGCCAAACCCTTGATTGCAAGATTCAAGATTTGCCAACGGATTTGTTTCTGGAGAAATTTTTAAAGAAATATTGGTAAGAAAAGCACTGTTGTTTGTTTCGTTTAATTCCGTTACTATGCCAGTTCTCGTTCCGTTATCATCAACTCTCATTTCTAGATTAACGATCGCCGCACTATTTTGCGGGAGTGTAATTGTGAATTGGTTTTGTTCGCTGCCATCTATTGGTATTGTATTTTTGGTTTTTGTTGTACCAACTAACGCTCCGTTCGAATAAATTGCAATGGGCGTTCCGGCTGGAATTGTGCTGGTGCTATTGCTGTTAAAAACGGTGTAATCGATTTTGATGTCTTTTGAATTACAAGTTAAATCGACCGAATTAATTGCTAGGGTAGCATCCGGTAATTGACTATTTAATTTTGTTACTATAGTATTTATCATCACAAAATCCTGACCAGATGTAAGCTGTATTTCGGCAGCAGTATCACCAATATTAATATTGTTTTTAATATTATAAACATCTAAATCCATGTTGTAAAGTGTGGTGGAACCTGTAAAGCTATTGGTTCCATTAAATGCATTATTAACGGGATTTAAAGGAAGATTACTAATTGCATTTCCATTTACTCGAAGGGTTTCATTTACGCTAATAAATTGATCGCCTTCCCATGCTACAAACCCTATTTTAGCATCTTCATTGTCAATGACATTTAAATTGTTTAGTGTAATGTTTATTTCGTTTGGAACATATTCTAAGCCATCATAAATATTAAGCTGATTGAGGGGTAAGTTGTCATTTTTATAGACAAGTACGATCGCCCAGCCTCCAAAATTGGTTCCGTTAAAACAATAAAAGTTAATAACATTGGTTAAGTCTAATTCACTTAAAGTATAGTCCCCGTTTCCAGTGGTTTGAATCAGTGAAGTAATATCCGCAAAAGCACTAAAGAAAGGAAGCCCGGAGGTTGCTTGAACAACATTAAAAGTTCTTTGGGCTGTGATAACTTGGTTGTTTAGTTTTACATCAAAGTCTCCATATCCTGATCCTGCCCAATATAAATATGCATTTTCTATGATGTCATCTGGATTTAAGGCTAGCGTGGCAGTTGAACTCGTATTAATTTCACAAGGACCACCGGTTCCGTTTTCGAGTTTATTTAAAGTATTTCCTATAAATACAAAATCAAAACGGCCGTTATATTGCTTGTAAAGGGAGATGTCTTGACCGTAAATTGAGGAAGACAAGAATAAACTTAGTACAAAAAAATAATAATGTAATTTTTGATGCATAATAAATGAAGGTTAACCGATTTAAATTTAGTGATTTATTTTTTATCTATCTAATTCTAGTCTAAGCAAGATATTTATAGAATTATTACTTAATTTACACTGTTAAAAAATTGACTTTGAAAAAATTGACCATAATACCATACAACTCTAGTTATTATAGCCTTTGGAATGCTTTTATAGGCAAAGCCAAAAATGCTACTTTTCTATTTCATCGTAATTTTATGGAATACCATTTTGAGCGTTTTGAGGATTTTTCTTTATTGGTTTTTGAAGGTGAAAAATTGGTTGCTGTACTTCCTGCAAACAAAGTTGGAACTGTAGTTTCTTCCCATCAAGGCCTTACCTACGGTGGGTTAGTTTACAGTGATAAATCAAATCAAGCATCGATAATTTCAATTTTTAAAAGTGTGTTGACTTTTTTAAATGAAAATAAATTTGAAAAACTAGTTTTAAAAACAACACCTTCTATTTATCATAAAAAGCCCGCCGAAGAATTACTTTATGCTTTGTTTTTGGTCGAAGCCAAATTAACTCGCAGAGACACGTTATCTGTAATTGACTTAGCGAAAGAATTTTCTTTTTCGAAAATTAGAAAAAGGGGAATTCAAAAAGCGATAAATTTGGGATTGGTAATTCAAGAAGAAACGGAATTTGATTCTTTTTGGAACAAAATATTAATTCCTAATTTAGCAGAACGGCATAACGCTAAGCCAGTTCATTCTTTAGAAGAAATTACACAACTAAAAAAGGATTTTCCTATAAATATTAGACAGTTTAATGTTTATTATCAAGGAGAAATTGTGGCTGGGACCACTATTTTCGAAACAGATATCGTGGCACATTGTCAATACATATCTAAATTTGAAAAAGGCGAAAACCTGGGAAGTTTAGATTTTTTGTATGACTATTTAATCCGTAAAAAGTTTGCTAAAAAGCAGTTTTTTGATTTTGGAGTTTCTAATGAAAATCTAGGAAAAAAACTCAATGAAGGTTTGTCTTATTGGAAAGAAAGTTTTGGAGCCAGTACTGTGGTTCATGATTTCTATGAGGTTGATACCATACATTATTCCAAACTAGAAAACGTTTTAATATGATACCATTTTTAGATTTGAAAAAAATCAATTCACGTTATGAAACTGTTTTTCAAGACAAATTGAAATCGGTTTTAGCTAGCGGTTGGTATATTTTAGGAAACGAAGTCATGACATTTGAAACTAATTTTGCACGCTATTGTAAATCAAAATATTGCATAGGAGTAGGGAATGGTTTTGATGCTTTAGTCTTAATTTTTAAAGGCTATATGCAACTAGGTAAAATGCATAAAGGAGACGAAGTTATTGTTCCAGCAAATACCTACATAGCTAGTATTTTGGCTATTTTAGAAGCTGATTTAGTTCCGGTTTTGGTCGAGCCAAAGGTAGATACCTATAACCTCAATCCGGATCTAATTGAAGAAAAAATCACTTCAAAAACCAAAGCGATTCTTGCCGTTCATTTGTATGGTCAGCTAGCCGAAATGGATGCCATAAATGCAGTTGCTTTAACAAATGGTTTACTAGTTATAGAAGATGCAGCTCAGTCTCATGGCGCTTTTTTTGAGGTCGAAAATAAAAAGGTTAAAATCAACAGCAGGAATGTCCAAGCCTACAGTTTTTATCCTGGAAAAAATCTAGGAGCGCTTGGCGATGGCGGAGCAATTGTCACTAATGATGAAGAACTGGCAAAAGTAGTTGCTGCTCTTCGTAATTACGGATCTGAAACCAAATATTATAATGATTACACTGGCGTAAATTCAAGATTAGATGAGTTGCAGGCCGCTTTCTTAAATGTAAAATTACCACATTTAAATAATGATAACGAAAGGCGTAGGGAAATCGCCAGAAGGTATTTATTGGAAATTAAGAATGATAAAATGAAACTTCCTTTTTGGGATTTGTCAACTAATCACGTTTTTCATTTGTTCGTTATCCGAACAAAAAACAGAGAAGAATTACAAGACTATCTTTTGCAAAAAGGAATACAAACTGTAATTCATTATCCTGTCCCGCCCCATAAACAGAAAGCGCTGAAAGAATGGAATGATTTATCTTTTCCTATTACGGAGCGAATTCACGATGAAGTATTAAGTTTGCCTATTAACGCCGTTTTGACATCAGAAGAAGTAGATTTTATAATTGACGTTTTAAACACCTATTAGATATGACGGATCATAAATCTTCGTATCAAAAAATTTTTAAAACAACTTCGCTCTTTGGAGGGGTTCAGTTTTTAAACATAATTATTTCAATTATTCGGACCAAGCTGATTGCAGTTTTTATGGGTCCCGCCGGAATGGGGATTATAGCTTTGTTAAATTCAGCTTTAAATACTATCAACAGTGCTGCTAGTTTTGGTATTGAAACCAGCGCTGTCAAGCATATTTCTGAAAATTTCAAAGATGATGACGTAAATACGGTGTCAAGAATTGTTGCAATTGTTAGAAAATTAGTTTTGCTTACCGGAGTATTTGGAATGCTATTGACCATATTTTTTTCTTCTTGGCTAAGCAGGTTTACCTTTGGAAATACCGATTATTCTACTGCTTTTATTTTTATATCGGTTACTATTTTGTTTAAACAACTTACTTCAGGGCAATTAGTTATTTTACAAGGTTTAAGAAGAATGCGACTTTTGGCGAAAGCCAATTTTTATGGTAATGCATTGGGATTATTGATTTCAGTTCCGCTGTATTATTACTATCGAATTCATGCCATCATTCCCACAATCGTAGTGATATCTCTGTCCGCTTTAGTATTTTCAATTTACTTTTCTAAAAAAGTAGGGGTACAAAGTCATGATATATCGAATACACAAACTAGTAGAGAGGGAAAAAGTATTATTAAATTAGGAATTCTGCTAACCATTAGTGGATTACTTACATTACTAACTACTTATTTAATTCAAATTTATATTGGAAAAGTAGGAGGATTAGTGGAAGTAGGATTTTACAATGCGGGTTTTACATTGTTGAATTCTTATGTTGGTATTATTTTTACAGTAATGAGTACCGATTATTTTCCAAGATTATCTGCTATAAGTGAAGATAACGATAGGGTAAGAGAAAGCGCGGTGCAACAATCTTTTGTTTCAATTTTAATCATTACGCCAATCGTAATTTTGTTTCTGACTTTTATTCCACTAATTATTCAGATTATTTATACTCCCAAATTTAATTTGATCATACCAATGGTTAGTTTTGGAATATTGGGAATGCTTTTTAAAGCAGTTTCGTGGTCCATGGGATTTATTTTAATTGCCAAAGGGGATTCCAAAATGTTTTTGCGAACCGCTATTGGCTTTAATATTATATCTTTGTTTTTAAATATTTTATGCTATCATCTGTATGGGTTAGAAGGCCTGGGTTTTAGTTTTTTAATCTATTATATAATTCATTTTTCAGGATTACTCTTAATCACTCAGAAAAGATATAGATTTTATTTTGAAAAAGATTTTTACGGTATTTATCTAGTTTGCATTAGTCTATGCGGCATTAGTTTTTTAATGAGATACATACCAAACTCAATTATTAAATACAGTTTACTGTCGCTGATGGTTTTGGTTTCAATTGGTTATGTTTTGTACCAATTAAATAAAAAAATGGAGTTGAAAGCAGCATTTAATGCTTTAATCAAGAAAAAAAATGACTGATATTATCAAAAATAAATATGATAGATTAAGATTGATTTATTATAAAACCAAATTTTATTTTACGGTAAATTGGACAAAAACGCTCTATTTTAATTTTAAAAAATTTCCTTTTGCCTTAGCAAAAAAGTTACCGGTATTTTTTTATGGAAAAGTAAAATTTACCTTGATTACTGGTGAAATTGAAATAAAAGGACCCATACAAAAAGGAATGATTGGTTTTGGTCAGGATTATGAAATGAACACCTTGGCCAAAGGAACTGCCGAAATAAATTGCACTGGAAAATTAGTTTTCAAAGGGCCTGTTCAATTTGGAAAGGATTATTTTATTTATATCGGTCAGGATGCTTATTGTGAATTTGGGCCCATGTCTTCTTTAGGTTCTAATTCTAAATTAATATGTATCGAAAAAGTTGTTCTTGGAGATTATGCCCGTTTTGGTCCTGAATCGCAAATTGTTGATACTAATTTTCATCAAATGATGGATACAAAAACAGGAGAACGCTATAAAATCACTAATGCTATTCAAATTGGGAACTATAATTATGTGGGCAGCAGAGTTTCAGTAATGGCAGGAACACGTACTCCTGATTATTGTACAATTGCATCAAATAGTTTGTGTAATAAAAATTATTCTCATATCGAACAAAATTGTCTGTTGGCTGGTATGCCTGCAAAATTGGTGCGGACGAATATTTCAAGAGATTGGGAAGGAGAGCGAAAAGCTTTAGAAGCTTTTTTAAAGGTGTGCTAAGGTTTTAAAGAAGTGAAAACCGAATTCGGATTTCTTGAAAAATATATTTGATCAATAAGATGAAGTCCTGATTTTTGAAAGCTAAAATCATCTCGAAATGAATTCGTTTTAATAACGCTTTGTGTTCAGCTTTGGATCGATTCAGCTCAAAGGCTTTGTTTAAAATGCGATAGGTGGAAAGGTTAATTTTATTTTTTTTCTTAAAAAAATCGGTTCCCATAGAAGTAGATACAATTCTTTTTTGAATTAGAAGCGCATCAATAAAATCAAATTCATAAATGCGGGAAGCTCGTATCCAAAAATCTAAATCTTCATAAGTTAGTGTTTCATCATACCCTTTTAAAGTGTCAAAAACTGATTTTTTAATCATGCTGGATACGGAACAAATGCTATTCCCGCCTGCAAGAATAGAGCTGTAAATGTCACCAGTAGTTCTTTTTTGGATTACTTTTTTGTCTGAGCCAACGTCAAAATAATAGGAATGAAAAAGGCCCGTTTCAGTAATTAAAGTGGCATTACCGTAAACGATTCCTAGGTTTTTATAGTTGCTGTTTTCAAAAGCATGGATTTGTAAACTCACACAATTAGAAATCAAAATATCATCAGCAGCCAAATCGATCACATATTCTCCTTTGGCCAATAGTAATGCTTTGTTAAATGTTGTAGTAATTCCTAAATTGGTTGTGTTGGCGATAAATAGAATCTCTGGATAATTGACTAGCCACTTTTCAATTATGGATTTTGAATTATCCGTGCTGCAATCATCAATAATGATCAACTCAATCTTTTTGTAGTCTTGATTGATGACGGATTGTAAGCTTTCCAATACAAACTCTTCTTGATTGTAGCACAAGCAAATAATGGTAACTAATGCTTTATCTTGCATATCTTTTTAAAAGAGTTATATATTTGATACGAAAATAAGAAATCGATAATGATATTGCCTAACAAAAAATATAAAATTGCTTTAATTGGTTACCGTTTAAGTGGTGGCGGGAGCGATAAAGTGATGGCGAACTTGTCCCTTTTTTTTGAAAGTAAAGGAATCGAGGTACATATTATTACGGTTATTGATCAAGTTTCTTTTCCATACGCGGGAAAGCTAGTAAATTTAGGTTTGCTGAAAAATAAATCCAATAGTATTTTCAATAAATTGAAGCGATTAAGGGCCTTGCGAAATTATTTAAATAGCAATGATTTTGATTTTATTATCGATTTTAGGTTTAGAACAAAACATATTCAAGAACTTATTATTTCTCGATTGATTTACAATTCCAAAACTATATTTACTATTCATAGTTTTTTAATTGATCATTATATGCCCAATAATTCATGGTTATCACGATTAATGTACAATCATTGTTACGCTAATGTAGCGCTTGTACCTGCTATGAAAACACTTGTAGAAACAACTCATGATTTAAAAAATGTGGTTACTATTGCTAATCCTGTTAATCTGGTTGGGGTCCAAGAAAAGAGTATCGAGAATTTGAACATCGAGTTTGAATTTATAATAGCAATAGGACAGTTTGAAAATGCAATTAAACAATTTGATCAGTTGATTTTAAGTTACGGAAAATCAATTCTATCCGGACATAAAATTCATCTTTTAATTTTGGGAGAAGGCGATACAACAGCTTTGGAGGTAAAAGTTAAAAAATCCAATATGGAAGGTTTTGTCCATTTTATTGGGTATCAGCAAAATCCTTTTAAATACCTAAAAAAAGCAAAATTTCTTGTATTATCGAGTAAAAATGAGGGAATGCCCAATGTTATTTTAGAGTCATTGGCTTGTGAGACGCCGGCTGTTTCTTTTGATTGCCCTTCTGGACCAAAGGAAATGATTAAAAATCGCGATAATGGACTTTTAGTGGAAAACCAGAATTGGGAAAAATTGACTGAAGCTATGAATGAAATGATTACCAATGCTGCTTTATATCAAAATTGCAAACGCAACACTGTAGAAAGTATTAGTCCGTTTCTATTAGAAAATATTGGTCAACATTGGTTAGATTTGATGAAAATTAGGATAAACTAAAAAATGACAAAACTAGAAGCTATTCAATTAATAGAAATTCCTGTTGTAGAAGATGTGCGTGGGAATTTAGGCTTTATTCAAAAAGGCATTTTACCTTTTGAATTCAAACGGGTGTATTATCTTTTTGATGTGCCTAGTAATGCTTTTAGAGGAGGACATTCTCATATTGATCAACAAGAGGTTTTAATTGCATTGAGCGGCAGTTTTGAGGTCGTGCTAAATGATGGCGAGATAAAGAAATCTTTTGTGCTAAATAAACCCAATTTAGGCTTGTTCATTCCAAACGGGATTTGGAGGGAGTTAGAAAATTTTTCCTCTGGTGCAGTTTGCTTGGTTTTAGCCTCGGATGTTTTTATTGAGGAGGATTACATCAGAGATTTTGATTCATTTTTGAATTCTAAAAAATGAGACTTCTCTATATCGTTCCCAGTTGCAATACTGAAGGTGGAGTAGCGCGAGTGCTATCAGTCAAAGCAAATTACCTGGCAGAGAAATGGGGGTACGAAATTCATATCGTTACACAAAACGATGGAAATAGAAGTCCGTTTTACGAGTTTAATTCTGGAATTATTTTTCATGATATACTATTAAAAGGAACTATTTTTCAATTTTTCAAAGATTATATCAGTAATTTAAAACAAAAAATAGAAGCTATTACACCGGATGTTATTATTGTTTGCGATAATGGTTTGAAGGCCTTTACCATTCCTTTTATTTTGAATACAAATATTCCTTTGGTTTTCGAATGTCATGGTTCAAAATACATTCAAGAAAAAAAACTAAAAGCTCCTTTCCTATCAAAAGGGATTCTTTATTTTAAATATAAATTCAAAAATTTGGGAGTTCAAAAATACAACCGATTTGTAGCTTTATCGAATGAGAGTTTACAAGAATGGGATGTGATGAATTGCACGATAATACCTAATCCTTCTTGGTTAAAAGTCACAGCCGATAATCCATTGGAAAATAAAAAAGTAATCACCGTAGCCCGCAATTCATATGAAAAAGGATTGGATCGATTGCTGCTAATTTGGCAAAAAATTGCTTTAAAACATCCTGACTGGGTGCTGGAAATTTATGGAGATGGATTAAAACCATTAGAAACAGTAGCTGAAAAATTAAAAATGAGTTCTACCGTTAAATTCAATAATCCGGTTTTAAACATTGAAAAGATATACAAGGAAGCATCTCTATTTGTAATGACCTCTCGTTTCGAGGGGTTTCCTATGGTGCTGTTAGAAGCAATGGCCTCTGGTTTACCCTGCGTTGCTTACGATTGTCCTGTAGGCCCAAAGGCGATTATAACCAACGGGAAAAATGGATTTCTAGTTCCCGAAGGAAAAGAGCAACTTTTTATTGAACAACTTAGTGTACTTATGACGGATATGGTGTTAAGAAAACAGCTCGGAATCAATGCTCGGGAATCAGTTGCTGATTATGATCTAGACATAATAATGCTGCAATGGAATGCCTTATTTGAAAATGTGATAAAAAATAATTAGCGGGGTTTTATTGTGCATAAAAAACCAATTCGGAACACATTAAAAACAAATAAATTAGGATTTTTTCCGTTCAAGTTTTTGGTTAACCATTTTTCAAAAAGCAGGTAGCCTTTTGCAATAAAATGAGTTAGTTTTAATTTGGTCAGGCAATTTAAAAACCAAATTAACTTCACAAATTCACTGGCAATTTGTCGATTTTCATAGAGAAGTACTAAATTCCCCAACGCTTCTTTTGTCTTTTTTAAATAAACTAAGTTTGAATCAATGTCACCGTGCTCTACCGGGTTTTCTATGTGGTCAACTTTAACTTGTAACAATGAAAGTTGGAAAGAAAGTTGCGTATCGTCGTGGCCATATGTAATGATGCTTTTATCAAATTTTACTTTGTTGAAGCATTTTTTTTTAATCAAAGTATTATTAAAAAGTAACGATTGGTAAGGTGTTTTATTTCTATTTACAGTGGATTTGTCTTCTATAAACTTTCCATATTTCCATCTTAGTTTTTGAGAATCTGAAGGGCATTTTTTGGGATGTAATCGGCCACCATAAACGACATCAGTATTAGGAATTGTATCAATATAATTTTGGATATAATTGCTATTCAAAATTATAGAATCGCCATCAATGAAAAGTAAATATTGAAATTTAGATTTTTCGGCTAGCGAATTTCTGTTTTCGCGATGAGCAATATTATGATCTAATGAAATAAAGTTACAATGTGGGAGTGTATTTATTTTTTCATTAAATTGATTTAAAGGCGATTGAGAAGCATCGTCTTGACATAAGATTTCAAAATCAATTTCACATTCCGTACACTGTTTGTGCAATTCCTGAACTAGAGGATATGCATTGTAATTGTATATTGGAATAAGAATGGAGAGCATTACACTGTTCTTTGCACAACCTCAAAGATTTTAGTGTCCTCACATTTCAATGTTTTCGATGGGAATTTCATTAATAAAGCATAGTCATGCGTTGCCATTATAATTGTTTTTCCATTAGCATTAATACTTCTTAAAACTTCAAGAACTTCGGCACTTGTTTGTGGGTCGAGATTTCCTGTAGGCTCATCAGCAAGGATCAATTCAGGGTCGTTAAGTAATGCTCTTGCAATGGCAACACGTTGTTGTTCTCCACCTGAAATTTGATGTGGCATTTTACTAGAATAAGCTTTCATGCCAACTTTGTCTAAAACTTCATCAATTTTACGATCCATTTCATCTTTATCAACCCATCCTGTTGCTTTAAGAACAAATAACATATTGTCTTTGATAGAACGGTCTGGCAATAATTTGAAATCTTGAAAAACAATTCCAATTTTTCTTCTTAAAAAAGGAATGTCATCTTCTTTTAAGGTGTCTAAATCAAAATCTACTATATGTCCTGTGCCTTCAGTCATTGGTAAATCAGCATATAATGTTTTCATTAAGCTGCTTTTACCAGATCCTGTTTTTCCAATGATGTATAAAAATTCACCATGGTTTACTTCCAAGTTTACATTAGATAAAATGACTTTATCTTCTTGATAAATGGTTACGTTTTTTAAAGACAGTACTGCTTGAGACATAATTGAGATGTTGTTTATTGGGTAAAAGTAATTATCAATTGTCAATTATCAATTATCAATTTCGATTTTTTTTATTTTTTGTTAAAACATTTGTTCATAATAAAAGGGAATAACAAACCGTTATAGACCTTAGTTGTAATACTTTTGAATATCAAAAAAACAAACAAAATGCGTAAATTCTCCGGGCTTTTACTTTTAATGATTTTTGTAGGCAATTTTACAGTTTTAGCCCAAAAATCAACCATATACACTCATGATTTAAAAGATTTTAATAAGGCTATCTCCTTATTTAATGACAATCAATTTGCTTCTGCTCAAATTATTTTTGAAAAAGTAAACTTGGAAACCAAAAATGAAGAAATTAAATCAGATTGTTCTTACTATGATGCTTCTTGTGCAATTCGTTTGAATCAGGCTAATGCCGATGTTTTGATGGAACGTTTCGTTGAAGATTATCCAACAAGTGCCAAGAGCAATCAAGCTTTTATAGAAGTCGCGCATTATTTTTTTGAACAGGGGAATTATCCTCAAGCGCTAAAATGGTTTGAAAAAGTAGATGAAGGTCAGTTGTCGTATAAAGACCGCGATAAATTTAATTTCCAAAAAGGGTATTCTTTTTTTAGTTCCAAAAATAAAAAAGAAGCTACAGCCTATTTCAACAAAGTAACTAATTCAGTTGAATATGGTTCTCAGGCTAAATATTATTTGGGATTTATCGCTTATGAAGGAGACGATTACAAACAAGCAACTAAATATTTTGATGAAGTTTCTGGTGAAGAAAAGTACAAAGAAAAATTGTCCTACTATCAAGCGGATATGAATTTCAAATTAGGGAATTTTCAAAAAGCTATTGATTTAGGCCAAAAAGCAATGACAAAATCGAATGCAATTGAAAAATCAGAATTAAGTAAAATCATTGGTGAGAGTTATTTTAATTTAAAACAGTATGATAAAGCCATTCCTTATTTAGCTGATTATAAAGGTAAAAAAGGAAGATGGAATAATACTGATTTTTATCAATTAGGATATGCGTACTACAAACAAAAAGACTACGAAAATGCCATATCTCAATTCAATAAAATAATAAATGGTAAAGATTTTGTCGCCCAGAATGCCTACTATCATTTAGGAGAAAGCTATTTAAATGTAGACAAAAAGCAACAAGCATTAAATGCTTTTAAAAATGCTTCCGAAATGACATTTGATGCAGCAATACAAGAGGATGCAAGCCTAAATTATGCAAAATTAAGTTATGAAATAGGAAATTCGTACCAAACGGTTCCACAAGTTTTGTTAGATTTCATAAAAAAATATCCCAGTAATAGCAGCCGTCCGGCCATCGATAAATTATTGATCGATTCCTATATTTCCTCTAAAAACTATAAAGAAGCTCTGGTTTTGTTGGAAAAAAATAAAGGGCCTGAAAATAAATTGGCCTATCAAAAAGTGACTTTTTACAGAGGTTTAGAGTTTTATGCGGATAGAAATTACCCCGAGGCGGCCAAAATGTTTAAGAAATCAATTGATGGTCAAATTGATCCTGATTTTACAGCTAGAGCTACTTTTTGGAAAGCAGAAACAGAGTATGTTCAAGATGATTATAATAATGCAGTCTTGAGTTTTAAACAGTTTGCAAATGCACCTCGATCAGCCTCGACCACAGAGTATAAAAACATCAATTATAATATTGCCTACACTTATTTTAAACTGAAAGAATACGATCAAGCAGCGACCTATTTTCAAAACCAGATTGATAAAGTTAAAGATGATAAAGTGCGATTGAATGATTCTTATTTGCGATTAGCCGATTCGCGATTCGTTACTTCGAAGTACGGAGCAGCAATGGAAGCTTACACTAAAGTAATCGATTTGAAAGGGGTTGATGCTGATTATGCTTATTATCAAAAAGCAATATGTTACGGTTTTTTATCTAAAAATGATACGAAAATTGAAATGTTAAATTCATTCTTACAAGTATTTCCAAAATCTAGTTACCGTGATGATGCAATGTATGAGTTAGCAAACACTTATGTGGCAGCTAATAAACAAGATTTAGCATTAAAAACATTCGATCGATTAATAGGAGAATATAAAAATGGTTCTTACACCGCAAAATCAATATTGCGCCAAGGTTTAATTTATTATAATTCAGATAAGAATGAACCGGCTTTAATCAAGTTTAAAAAAGTAGTGGCCGACTTCCCAAAAACTCCCGAAGCATTGGAGGCGGTTTCAACCGCTAGATTGATATACGTAGATGGAGGTAGAGTCGATGAATATGCTACTTGGGTTAGAACATTAGACTTTGTTGCCGTTACTGATGCGGATCTTGATAACGACTCTTATGAATCAGCTTTAAAGCAATTTGAGCAGAATAATAATAGGCAAGCCATCTCCGGTTTTAGTGCTTATATTTCTAGTTTCCCAAGAGGAATACATGCCTTGAAAGCTAATTTTTATTTGGCGCAAGCCTACTTCTCTGAAGGGCAAAAGGACAAATCAATCCCTAATTATCAATATGTAATTAGCGAGCCTAGAAGTGAGTTTACCGAACAGTCTTTGGCTAGATTATCCCAAGTATTGTTAGATAACAATCAAAAAGAAAAAGCGATTCCAGTATTACTTCGTTTAGAAAACGAATCTGATTTTCCTCAAAACAAAGTATTTGCTCAGTCCAATTTGATGAAGTGTTATTATGATAAAAAAGATTATGTGAATTCCGTTATTTATGCCGATAAAGTATTGAATATTCCTAAAACGGATGATAATGTTCGATCGGATGCTCAAATCATAATTGCACGCTCCGCAATGCAAACAGGCGATGAAGCCAAAGCGAGAGCTGGATATGCAAAAGTGCTTACAATTGCCAAAGGAGAGCTGGCTGCTGAAGCATTGTATTATGACGCCTATTTTAAAAATAAGGATTCAAAATTTGAGGCTTCGAATGTGACTGTTCAAAAATTAGCCAAAAATTATTCAAGCTACAGGTATTATGGATCGAAAGGATTGATTTTAATGGCTAAGAATTTTTACGGATTGAAAGACAGTTTTCAAGCTACTTATATATTAGAAAATGTGATTAAAAATTTCACGGATTTTTCAGATGTAGTGGCTGAAGCAAAAAATGAATTAGATAAAATCAAAGCCGAAGAGTCTAAAACAAATTCATCGATAACCAATTAGGAATATGTAAAAGCAACTGCTATAATGCCTTTGTTGAGAATTAAAAATTATTAAAAAATGACCATTCCTTTTTATATTGTAGATGTATTTACCCAAAAAAAATATGCTGGGAATCAACTAGCAGTTTTTTTAAATGCAACTGATTTAACGGCAATGCAAATGCAGCAAATTGCAAGCGAAATTAATTTTGCCGAGAGTACATTTGTCACAGCATTAGACCCTGAAAATAATAGAGCAACAATTAGAATTTTTACTCCAGCACATGAAATGCAATTTGCTGGACATCCTATAATTGGGACTTCATGGATATTGATGAATAAAGTATTTAAACATTGTCCTGCATCTATGATATTAAATGTTCCCATAGGAGAAATTCCGGTAAAACAAACGCAAGATTTGGTTTGGTTGAAAGCGGCTCAACCTCAATTTTTGGATGTTTATAATAAAGAAGATTTCGCTTCTTTTAGTAATCTAACAGCAACTGATTTTGATGATCGATTTGAAATTCAAGAAGTGACAACAGGAAGTGCTTTTATCATCGTTCCGGTTAAAGACACCGTGATATTAAACGCAATTGAATTAGATAAAGATAAAACCGCAAAATGGCTTAAAGCGAAATGTAAAACTAAGCATAGAGCTTTGTATTTTTTTAGTTTAGAAAATGAAGTCTTGACTAGTAGAATGTTATGCATAGAAAATAATCAATTGATAGAAGATGCAGCAACCGGAAGTGCCAGTACTTGTTTACAAGCTTTTTTATTGAAATATCAAGACGGCGCAATCAAAATTGTCAATAACCAAGGAGATTTTATCAATCGAAGTTCTCAAATATATTTTGAGGGAAGCCGAAAGGAAGACCTTTATAATATTAATATTGGTGGAGAAACACAGTTTGTCGCTAAAGGAGAATGGGAAGTCGTTTAAAAAAATAATAGAGCCAAAAAAATAATTGCCAAATACATAAAAAGTCAAATCAGCTTTTAAATGCCTTTTGGAAAATAAAACAAAAACATATGAAATTCAATTTCCAAAATAAAATTACAATTGTCGTGCTTCTAGTGGCTTTTCAATTTTCGTTTGCTCAAAAGAAGGAAGACAATATAGGTTCAGAGGTAGTGAATGTAGTGAAGCCTTATACTCCAACAATTTCGGATGCTTTCAAAGTGCAAGAAACTCCCGTGCTAGATGATGAGGGTAATGCTAAAAAAGAAATTATTAAATACTCTATTTTTTCATTCCCAGTAGCCTCTACATTTACTCCTTCAAAAGGAAAAGCAGAAGGTGTCGATAAAACAAAGCAAGCGCATTTATATGATAATTATGCGACATTAGGATTTGGAAGTTATAGAGCCCTAAATGCGGAGTTGTATATCAATCAAGAGTTAGGGAGTAATGATTATGTAAGTGGAATGTTTCGTCATCTCTCATCGCAAGGAGGGATTTCAGGAGTGGAACTAGATGACCGCTATTATGATTCAGCTATTGATTTAACTTATGGTGCGAATTTTAACAATATGTCATGGAACGTTGATTTAGGATATCAAAACCAAATTTATAATTGGTACGGTTTACCATCTGATTTTGGTAGTACGCTTTCTCCAAATGATAGAGCGACATTGATAGGAAGTATTAATCCTCAACATGTTTACAATACCATTTCCCTTGGTTCAAAAATTGATTTCAATGAAGGGATTTTAGACAATGCAAGTTTGAAATTCAATCATTTTACGGATACTTTTGGTTCTGCTGAAAATCGTTTTTATGTTAAGCCTTCGTTGAAGTTTTCGATCATGGAGCAAGCCATAAAAACCAATTTAATTGTTGATTATGTAAGCGGAAGTTTTGAAAAAAATTACCCAAATTCTAATTCAATTCCTGTGAAGTATGGCTTTACTAATTTGGGTATATCACCCACTTTTGTAATGCAAGAAAATGATTGGACGCTGAATTTAGGTATTTCCTTGTTCTACAGCTTGGACAATGAACATAGTAATAATAAGTTTTTTGTTTATCCACAAATTAATGCCTCATACAAAGTAGTGGGAGATTTAATGATTTTTTACACGGGAGCTGAAGGAAGTTTAGAGCAAAATTCATATCAAAGTTTTGTGGATGAAAATTCGTTTCTCGCGCCTACTTTAAATATAGCGCCTACTGATAAGCAATATGATCTTTTTGCTGGATTAAAAGGAAAAATAACGAATAATGTGAGCTATAATATTCGAGGGTCCTACTTGAACGAAAGAAATAAAGCATTGTTCATTAGCAGTGATTATAATGAAAATGCTATAAATAATTATGCTTTTGGAAATGCCATGCAAGTAGTTTATGATGATATGAGAACTTTGAGTTTTTCGGGGGATTTAAAAGCTAATTTTTCTGAAAATGTTTCTTTTGGAATCAGCGGAACATATAGTAGTTATACTAATGATTTTCAGCAAGAGGCGTGGAATTTGCCAGCACTAAAATTAAATTCGAACATTGATTTTAATATTACTCCAAAATGGTATGCGGGTGCTGCTGTTTTCTATGTAGGAGAACGTAAAGATTACCAAATAAATACAGATATCGTTTACATAGTTGAGCCAAGTCCGATAACGTTAGATGGCTATTTTGATGTCAATGCACATGTAGGTTATAAATACAATAAGCAATTAACTGGTTTTTTAAGAGCGAATAATATAACGAATCAAGCCTATCAAAAATGGTTGAATTACCCGGTTCAAGGATTTCAGATAGTTGTAGGAGCTAATTATAAGTTTGATTTTTAAATCATTTTAGCGATCCTCAAAACAAAATAGGCTTCCTGAATGGGAAGCCTATTTTTTTACTTTTTACTTTTTTTGTTTTACTCATTGAAGGGAATAGCAACTCTAACTTTATCCCAGCCCATGTTTAAGACAATTCCGTTATCTGCTTTCGTGAAAACCATAGAAAGTGATTCAAGTGATTCTTTCCCTTCGGTTACAGGTACGGTTAGTCGAGCGACATCATTTTCTTGTTTATAGAAATAAGAACCCCAAACATTCAAGTCTTTGTTAATAATAACGGTATAGTTATCTTTTTCAGGAATAGTGTATAAGGTATAAGTACCCGCCTTAATTTTAGTAGTACCTAAAGTTACATCCTTATAAAAAGTAATTTCATTAGCTTCATTAGCTCCTGTTCTCCATACTTTTCCGTTTGGTGCTAGTTCGGCTAAAGGGCGACCCTTTAACTGTGGTCTGCTGTAAGTTACTTTGGCAATTTTTGCTGAATTTTTATAATCAGTGGGGAAGGATGCAGCATCCATCGGACTTTTATCCAAGTCAGGGAATTTTTGAGCATTGGCATTCGAAGATAAAAGCACGGTAAAAGCGAAGGCCACTGTGGCTACAAGTGTCGATTTTTTCATAATATGTATTAAATGATTTAGAATGTTAAATTTATTAATTGTGTTTTGATAAAGATAAAAATTCATGTTAAAATTTAAAAAATAAAAGGGTTGTACTTTAAAATAGGGGGTGTATTTTTAGTAGAATACGCTAACTTTGGTCGCGCAGGGAAAGAATTTGCTGATTTTTAAAGAAATGACGCAATTTATGATAAAATAAAAATTATGACTTTTAAACAAAAAATACATCAGTACTATTTACAATTAGTTCAAGATAGAATAGATGTTTTTAGAGATATGATTACAGCGCTTACAGAAGATTCTAAAAATGATGCTAAAGGATCAGCTGGAGATAAGCACGAAACCGCACTTTCGATGATGCATATTGAACAAGAAAAACTTAATACCAAATTGCAGGAAGTTCTTATTCAAAAAGCGGTGCTAGACAAAATTGATGCAACTAAAACGGCTGAAACCATCATTTTAGGGAGTTTGGTTAAGGCCAATGGGATTTATTTATATCTCAGTTTGGCCCTTCCAAAAATAACTATTGAAGGCATCAACGTAATTGCTTTATCGCCTCAATCCCCATTGGGAAATAAGCTAATGGGAAATAAAGTTGGTTTTACTTTTGAAATAAACACAACGAAGTATACGATAGAGGTTATAATGTAAAGCGAATTAATATTTTTAACTTGTAAACCATTTTTAGCAACTTTTGATTACTTATTTTACTTAAAAACTACTTTTTTGTTTTGAATTATAACTGAATAGTCCATTTGTGTTTTTCAATTGCAACTGTAATTGCATCTTTGCTTCATCAAAACAAATAAAATAAAAAATATTTAAAAATATAGTGTTATGTGTGGAATAGTATGTGCCTTTGATCTTAAACAAAAAGCGGAAGTTTTAAGACCGCAAGTATTAGAAATGTCAAAAATCATTCGTCACCGCGGACCAGACTGGAGCGGAATTTATAGCAATGAAAAAGCGATTTTGTCTCATGAGCGTTTGGCAATTGTTGATCCAGCTTCAGGAAAACAACCTTTGTTTAGTGAAGATGGTAAATTAGTTTTGGCTGCTAATGGCGAAATCTATAACCACAGAGCATTACGCAAGCAATTTGAAGGAAAATATAACTTTCAAACAGAAAGTGACTGCGAAGTTATTCTTGCGCTTTACAAAGAAAAAGGACCTCATTTTATAGATGAAATGAACGGAATTTTTGGTTTTGCGATTTATGATGTTGATAAAGATGAATATTTTGTTGCACGTGACCACATGGGGATTATTCCATTGTACATTGGTTGGGACCAGCATGGAACTTTTTATGTAGCTTCTGAATTGAAAGCATTAGAAGGATATTGTACTAAAATTCAATTGTTTCCTCCTGGCCATTATATGACAAGCAAAGATGGTGAATTTGTACAATGGTATAAAAGAGAGTGGACGGAGTTTGATGCAGTAAAAGATAATGAAACTAACATCCAAGATATTAAAGTAGCGCTTGAAGCTGCGGTTCACAGACAATTAATGAGTGATGTACCTTACGGAGTATTGCTTTCTGGAGGATTAGATTCTTCTATTACTTCGGCTGTTGCTAAGAAATATGCTCAAAAACGTATTGAATCAGGAGATACTGCAGATGCTTGGTATCCACAACTGCACTCTTTTTCAGTAGGACTAGAAGGTTCACCAGATTTAGCTGCTGCACAAATTGTTGCAGATCATATTGGAACGATTCATCACGAAATTAAGTTTACAATTCAAGAAGGTTTAGATGCGGTTAAAGATGTAATTTACAACCTAGAAACGTATGATGTAACTACGATTAGAGCTTCGACTCCAATGTGGTTAATGGCGAGAGTGATTAAATCAATGGGAATCAAAATGGTATTGTCTGGCGAAGGTGCTGATGAATTGTTTGGAGGATATTTATACTTTCATAAAGCGCCAAACGCACAAGAATTTCATGAAGAAAACGTCCGTAAATTAGGAAAACTACATATGTACGATTGTTTAAGAGCGAACAAAAGTTTAGCGGCTTGGGGAATTGAAGGGCGTGTACCATTCTTAGACAAAGAGTTTATGGATGTAGCTATGCGAATCAACCCACAAGACAAAATGATCAACAAAGAACACCCAATGGAAAAATGGGTAGTTCGTAAAGCATTTGAAGATATGTTGCCACCAAGTGTCGCTTGGAGACAAAAAGAACAATTTAGTGATGGAGTTGGATACGGTTGGATTGATAAATTAAAAGAAGTAGTAGCTGTTGAGGTAACGGATGAGCAATTAGCAAATGCGAAGTACAAGTTCCCATTACAAACGCCTACTTCAAAAGAAGAGTACTATTACCGTTCTATTTTTACAGAGCATTTCCCAAGTGATGCGGCTGCTTTGTGTGTGCCACAAGAGGCTAGTGTAGCTTGTAGTACAAAAATTGCTTTAGAGTGGGATGAAGCATTTAAAAACATGAATGACCCATCTGGAAGAGCAGTAGCGAATGTTCATACTGATTCCTATGCAAAGGCATAATTGGTACATAAGATAGTAAAGAAAATGCTTCCAAATTTTGGGAGCATTTTTTATTTAGTCAATTTTGAAAATAGTGTAAGTGTATTTTTTTATATACGTCTTCTTTTTTATATTAGCCAATCTAAAATGCTCTACATGAAACGTTATATTTTAATTTTTACTTTGCTTTTGCTTACCTCTTGTTTAAAGAATGTGAAGACCTCAGTTGATTTGATTATTACTGATGCTACAATTTATAAAGTAAATGATACTTTTGATAAGGCAACTGCAATGGCCATTAAGGATGGTAAAATTGTCGCTATCGGGTCTAATGCTGAAATTGAAAATAATTACCA
>CAWURM010000103.1:0-11609 GCA_963924965.1 uncultured Flavobacterium sp. | reverse complement strand
TTTGAATGCTGATGTAGTGATGAAAAGCCCAGGTATTCCTGAGAAGGTTTCAATTGTGAAGAAACTTATAGAAAAGGGAGTTCCGGTAATTTCTGAAATCGAATTTGCCGCTCCATTTACAAAAGCAACTACAATAGGGATTACCGGGAGTAATGGTAAAACAACTGTTACTATGTTAACCTATCACTTGCTACATTCTGCGGGATTGAATGTCGGATTAGGAGGGAATATCGGTAAGAGTTTCGCTTGGCAGGTTGCAGATGAAACCTTCGATTCGTATGTTTTAGAGTTAAGTAGTTTTCAGCTGGACGGGATCGTAGATTACAAGCCTCACATAGCCATTATTACTAATATAAGTCCGGATCATTTAGATCGATATGATTATAAATATGAAAATTACATAGCTTCTAAATTTAGGATCACTATGAATCAAACAGAGGAGGATTATCTCATTTATGACGCAGATGATGAGGCGATTTCAAACTGGTTAAAGAACAACAAAACAAGAGCAAAATTAATCCCTTTTTCATTGACAAAAACATTTAGTGAAGGAGCATTTATAAAAAACAACATAATGGAAGTATCAATTAATCAAGAAGAATTTAAAATGGACACGGAATCAATTGCCTTAGAAGGAAAACATAATATGAAAAATGCAATGGCAGCAACTTCTGTGGCTAAATTGATGCAAATAAGAAAAGCTACAATTCGTGAAAGTTTATCTAATTTTCAAGGAGTGGAGCACCGCTTAGAGAAAGTATTAAAAATTCAAAACGTCCAATATATCAACGACTCAAAAGCAACGAATGTGAATGCTACTTTTTTTGCTTTGGACAGTATGAACGCGCCAACAGTTTGGATCGTAGGTGGTGTAGATAAAGGAAATGATTACAATGAATTGATGTCTTTAGTTCGCGAAAAAGTTAAAGCCATTATATGTTTAGGGGTTGACAATAAGAAAATAATTGATGCTTTTGGTAATGTTGTAGACATGATGGTCGAAGTAACCAATATGAATGATGCTGTGAGAATGGCTCAAAGGTTAACTGAAAAAGGAGATGTTGTATTGTTATCACCAGCATGCGCAAGTTTTGATTTGTTTGAAAACTATGAAGATCGAGGAAGACAGTTTAAGCAATCGGTTCAAAATTTATAATTAATTTGATGTTGTAAAATCTTAAAAATAAAACCCAAAAATGAAACAATTAATAGGCAATTTAAAAGGAGATAAAGTAATATGGTCATTCGTGGCTTTATTAGCCTTGTTCTCGTTTATGCCTGTTTTTAGTGCCAGTAGTAATTTGGCTTATTTGGGACATGGCACAGGAAATACACTGGGTTATTTGGTAAAACATTTAGCGCATATTTGCATTGGTTTTACTATCATCTATTTGGTGCATAAAGTGCCTTATCATTATTTTAGAGCTATTTCTAAACTAGGACTTCCCGTTGTTTGGATATTATTAGCGTATACCTTAATCAAAGGAACCGTTATCGCTGGTGCCAATGCAAGTCGTTGGATTCAAATTCCATTTGTTGGGATTACATTTCAAACTTCTACCCTGGCTTCCTTAGTTTTATTTATTTATGTGGCTAGGTATTTATCCAAAACCAGAGAAGAGGAAATTGATTTTAAAGAGTCGTTAAAAGAATTGTGGTTACCTGTATTTATCACATTAGCGTTTATTCTACCAGCTAATTTTTCAACAACAGCATTGATATTTGCCATGGTGATTATGCTTGTTTTTATTGGTAAATACCCAATGAAATATATTGGATTTATAATAGGTTCTGGTATTATTTGTCTGGCACTCTTTGTTCTAATTTCTAAAGCCTATCCGGATTCTAGATTTTTTAGTAGAGTGAGTACCTGGAGTAGTAGGATTGAGAATTTCACTACAGATAAGCCTGATGAAGATGATTACCAAATAGAGAAAGCTAAAATCGCAATAGCATCAGGTAAGATCTATGGGCTTGGGCCTGGAAAAAGTGTTCAAAAGAATTTTCTGCCCCAATCGTCCTCGGATTTTATTTATGCCATTATTGTTGAGGAATATGGATTGATTGGTGGATTTGGAGTTCTTACGTTGTATCTTTTGTTGTTATTCCGTTTTGTTGTTGCATCACATAAGGCCAATACTTTGTTTGGAAAATTAGTGGTCATCGGACTTGGCTTTCCAATGATATTCCAGGCTATGATTAATATGGCGGTCGCCGTAGAATTATTGCCGGTTACAGGACAAACTTTGCCATTAATTAGTAGTGGTGGAAGTTCCATTTGGATGACCTGTTTTGCACTTGGTATTATAATAAGTGTTACTAAAAAAGACGAGGAAATCGAAGAAGAGTTGAAAGTGGCTGCTAAAAGGGATGAAGCACTCCAAAAATTAATCGATGCTGAATTGGCTTCTGAAGAAGAAATAAATTCAGATTATTCAATTGAAGATAGTTCATCAAACCCTATGGATGCGGTGATGAACAAATAATTATTTAAGTAAATAGACTTATAACAATAATTTTAATTTAAAATGAAACATTATAAATTCATATTAAGTGGCGGTGGAACGGGAGGACATATCTATCCTGCAATTGCTATTGCAAATGAATTAAAAATGCGTTTTCCTACTGCTGAGTTTTTATTTGTAGGTGCTAAGGATAAAATGGAAATGCAAAAAGTGCCGCAGGCTGGTTATGCTATTAAAGGATTGTGGATTGCCGGTTTACAACGCCAAATTAACATGAAAAACGCGATGTTTCCATTTAAAGTAATAGATAGTTTATGGAAATCAAGAAAGATAATTAAAGAGTTTAAACCAGATGTTGTCATTGGTACAGGTGGGTTTGCAAGTGGTCCTCTATTGCAAGTGGCAAACACAATGGGAATCCCAACTGTAATTCAAGAACAAAATTCATATCCTGGAATTACAAATAAATTGTTAAGTAAAAAAGCAAGCGCAATTTGTGTAGCTTATGAGAATCTAGAACGCTTTTTTCCAAAAGAAAAAATGATTCTTACTGGTAATCCAGTACGTCAAGATTTAATTGATATTGCAGGTAAAAGAGCAGATGCAGTTGCTTATTTTCAATTGGATTCCAATAAAAAAACCTTGCTTGTTCTTGGAGGAAGTCTTGGTGCTCGAAGAATAAATCAATTGATTGAAAAAGAAATGGAGCATATCCTTTCTCAAAATATTCAAATTATCTGGCAATGTGGAAAACTGTATTTTGAGGACTACAAAAAATACAACTCAACGAATGTTCAGGTAGTCTCTTTTATCGAAAGGATGGATTTTGTTTATGCTGCTGCAGATGTAATTATATCTCGTGCAGGTGCATCATCCGTATCTGAATTATGTATTGTTGGAAAACCGGTTCTTTTTATTCCGTCTCCAAATGTAGCAGAAGACCACCAAACCAAAAATGCGAAAGCAATTGTGGACAAAAAAGGAGCTTTATTATTGAAAGAGTCCGAATTAGATTCGCAATTCAGTCTGGTGTTTGAAGCGCTTTTAAAAGATGAAGGAAAACAAAAACAGTTAAGTGAAAACATAAAAGAATTAGCAATGCCACAGGCAACTATACAAATAGTGGATGCCATAGTGAAGCTAATAAAGTAAATAATAACTACGGCGTACAACAGAGCTTAAGATAAAAAATATGAATTTAAATCAAATACATAACGTCTATTTCATCGGGATTGGTGGTATTGGGATGAGTGCCTTGGCTCGGTATTTTAAAAATATCGGGAAGCAAGTATCAGGTTATGATAAAACACCAACGACCCTCACCAATGAATTGATTGAAAGTGGAATTGAAATTCATTTTGAGGATAGTATTGATTTAATTCCAAAAGATTATTGTGTAGAAAATACGTTGGTTATAATAACGCCAGCGGTTCCAAAAGCACATTCTGAGTGGAATTATTTTTTAGAAAGAGATTATCAAGTCAAAAAAAGAGCCGAAGTATTAGGGATAATTACAAAAGATACTTTTTGTTTTGCAGTTGCTGGTACACATGGAAAAACCACTACATCAAGTATATTGGGACATATTTTATATGAAAGTGGTGCCGATGTCACTGCTTTTATTGGGGGTATTGTTGAGAATTATAATTCTAATCTTATTGGGAGTGGAAAATCGGTTACGGTAGTTGAAGCTGATGAGTTTGATCGTTCTTTTTTACATCTACATCCTAATATCGCCTGTATCACGTCTATGGATGCAGATCACTTAGATATTTACGGGACTAGTGATGCCATAGAGGAATCATTTGTTGAGTTTGCTAATAAAATTGAGGACAAAAGCAAATTATTTATTACGAAGGATTTGCCATTAAAAGGGGTTACTGTCGCTGTCAATGAGGAGGCTGCTTATAGTGCCTTTAATGTTCGAATTGACAATGGATCTTATGTTTTTGATATTAATACACCAACAGGAATTTTAACAGATTTTCGTTTTGGATTGCCTGGACGACATAATTTAATGAATGCTTTAATGGCTATTGCAATGGCTGAAATATTCGGCACCCCAACCGAGGCCATTGCAGTAGCCTTAGCTTCATTTAAAGGTGTGAAAAGAAGGTTTTCGTACCAAATTAAGAACGATAATTTGGTTTATATCGATGACTATGCGCATCATCCCACTGAGATTGATGCCGTGCATCAAGCCGTAAGGGAGTTGTATCCTAACAAAAAAGTACTCGCGGTTTTTCAACCGCATTTATTTAGTAGAACCAGAGATTTTGGCGATGATTTTGCTAAAAGCTTGTCAAAATTCGATGAAGTCATTTTGATGGATATTTACCCAGCTCGTGAATTACCGATAGAAGGAATCACTTCAAATTGGTTATTGTCTAAAATGGACAATCAACAGAAAAAAATAGTGCAAAAAGAAGAGGTGATTAATGCTATTTTGGATAGTAATGCACGCATAATCGTGACAATTGGGGCAGGTGATATTGGAGAAATGGTAGTGTCAATTAAAAAAGCGCTCAATGAGACTATTTAACTGGACAAATATTAGATTATTTCTAATGATGGGATTGGTGATATTCCTGTTTTCATTTACTTCAAATCGAAATGAAAGTAGGAAATTGAAAAAATCTACCGTTGTTTTTGTTGGAGATAACGCTCTTTTTATTAAACGAGAAACGGTTAATAAATTGTTAATAGAAAATAAAGACAATGCCTCAAGCATTGAAAAAGATAAATTAGATTTGAATAAGTTGGAAAGGATACTGGATTCAAATGATATGATTGAAAAATCAGATGTGTTTGTAAGTATCGATGGTGTCCTAAAAGCTGTAGTAAAACAAAAGACCCCAGTGGCTAGGGTTTTCGAGGGGGAGAGTTCTTTTTATGTTGACTATGAGGGAGCTAAGATGCCGTTGTCGGAGAATTTTACAGCTAGAGTTTTGCTTGTTTCTGGGAAGATAAATGAAAAAAATAAAGAAGGTTTAGCTCGATTGTTTCAGAATATTTATGACGATGATTTTTTGCGAAAAAACATCATTGCTATTCAGATTATGCCTAATGGTAGCTTAAAAATGTTCAATAGAAATTTTAATTATCAAATTGATTTTGGAAGATTGGTAAATGAAGAGCGAAAATTTAAGGATTACAAAGCCTTTTTTCAAAAAGCAGTTTTAGATAGTTCTTTATATAAATACAAGAAGGTTGACCTGAGATTTACGAAACAAGTAGTTTGTACAAAATAAATAGATAATGGAAAAAGAGAATATTGCAGTGGGTCTAGATATTGGGACTACCAAGATTGTTGCCATGATTGGTAAAAAAAACGAATATGGTAAACTTGAAATTTTAGGAGTAGGAAAATCCAAGAGCTTGGGTGTTGCTAGAGGAGTTGTAAACAATATTACGCAAACAATACAATCTATTCAACAAGCAATACAAGAAGCTGAAAATAATTCAGGGTACAAAATAAAAGATGTAGTAGTAGGAATTGCGGGGCAGCATATCCGTAGTATACAACATACAGATTATATCAGTAGGACTAATCCAGAAGAAGTAATTGGTGGTGCGGATATTCAATTGTTGATTGATCAAGTAAATAAATTGGCCATGTTGCCAGGAGAAGAGATCATTCACGTTTTGCCACAAGAATTTAAAATTGATGGGCAATCGGAAATTAAAGAGCCAATAGGCATGTATGGCGGAAGACTAGAATCTAGTTTTCATGTTGTGGTTGGTCAAGCTTCTTCGATTAGAAATGTAGGACGTTGTATTCAAAGTTCAGGAATTGAGCTATCAGGATTAACATTAGAGCCTTTAGCTTCGTCAGATGCAGTATTGAGTCAAGAAGAGAAAGAAGCCGGTGTAGCATTAATAGATATCGGGGGTGGAACAACAGATTTGGCTATTTTTAAAGATGGAATTATTCGTCATACGGCAGTGATTCCTTTTGGAGGAAATGTGATTTCTGATGATATAAAAGAAGGCTGTTCCATTATTGAAAAGCAAGCGGAGTTATTAAAAGTGAAATTTGGATCGGCTTGGCCAGGTGAGAATAAAGACAATGAAATAGTTTCTATTCCAGGATTAAGAGGAAGAGAGCCAAAAGAAATTTCTTTAAAAAACCTATCAAAAATCATCCATGCTCGCGTTGTTGAAATTGTGGAGCAAGTTTTTACTGAAATTAAAGCGTATGGTCATGAAGATCCACGTAAAAAACTAATTGCAGGAATTGTTCTTACTGGTGGTGGAGCTCAATTAAAGCACATCAAACAATTAGTGGAATACATTACAGGAATGGATACTAGAATTGGTTATCCAAATGAGCATTTAGCAGGCGATTCTGACGAAGAATTTTCAAGCCCTTTATATGCTACAGCAGTAGGTTTAGTAATGAATAGTATCGAAAACAAAACCCAAAGTGCTGTTAGAAAGGAAGAAGTTCCACAACCTAAGGCACCCGTTTATCGTGCTCCAATTGCTGAAAGTTATCAAGACATTCCTGAAGTAGATGAAGAAGAAGAGATTGTGAGAAGTGCAAAAAAAGAAGAATCAACTGGAGATAAAATAAAGAGATCTTTTTTTGACCGTTATGTAGACAAGATTAAAGATTTTTTAGACAACGCAGAATAGGGAAGCCTAAATAAAAATAAAACAACAATTAATAATTAATATCAAAAACCAAATAAAATGATGAGCAACTCAGAATTTGGAAGTATTTCATTTGATTTACCAAAAAACCAATCAAATGTAATCAAAGTAATTGGTGTAGGTGGAGGTGGAAGTAACGCTATAAACCACATGTTTAAGCAAGGAATTAAAGGAGTGGACTTCATTGTATGTAATACGGATTCTCAGGCGTTACAAAACAGCGCTGTGCCTAATAAAATTCAATTAGGAGTAAACTTGACAGAAGGACTTGGTGCTGGTGCAAATCCAGATGTAGGTCAACAATCTGCTATTGAAAGTATTGCCGATATTGAAAAAATGTTAGATCGCAATACTAAGATGGTATTTATCACTGCCGGAATGGGTGGAGGTACAGGAACGGGTGCTGCGCCGGTAATCGCACAGTTAGCCAAAGAAAGAGAAATCCTTACTGTTGGGATTGTAACACTTCCATTCTTATTTGAAGGGAAAGTGCGTCAAGAACAAGCTAAAATAGGAATTGAAAAGTTACGCAAACAAGTTGATTCTTTAATTGTTATTAATAAAAACAAATTAAGAGAAGTATATGGAAACCTTGGTTTCAAAGCTGGATTTTCAAAAGCGGATGAAGTCT
Source organism: uncultured Flavobacterium sp. (assembly GCA_963924965.1). GTDB lineage: Bacteria > Bacteroidota > Bacteroidia > Flavobacteriales > Flavobacteriaceae > Flavobacterium. The sequence continues at coordinate 3,857 of CAWURM010000103.1, read as the reverse complement.
TGGCTACAGCCTCTCGTGGTATTGCGGAGGTTATAACACATCACTATACCCAAAATATCGATTTACGTGATGCTAAAACGGTATTGTCAAATAGCGGAACTGCAATTATGGGTTCAGCTACTGCTGAAGGGGAAAATAGAGCTAAAGAAGCTATCATTTCTGCTTTAGATTCTCCATTATTAAATGATAATAAAATCACTGGTGCCAAAAACGTATTGTTGCTCATCGTTTCTGGCTCTAATGAAATCACTTTAGATGAAATAGGAGAAATCAATGACCACATTCAAAATGAAGCAGGTCACAATGCCAATATTATTATGGGTGTTGGTGAAGATGAAACGCTTGGTGATGCTATTGCGGTAACTATTATTGCAACAGGCTTTGATATTGAACAACAAAATGGAATCGTTAATACGGAGCCAAAAAAAATAATTCATGCGCTAGAAGATGAACAAAGTAATGTTTATAATCTATCAAAAAATGCAGTACCTGCTTTTGATTTAAATACAGAATCTCCAAAATCAAATTCAGAGGAAAGAATTGTATTTGAATTGTTAGAAGATAAAGTGGCCGTAGAACCTATCGTTCCAGTTCCTGGAAATGAGGATCTAATGGCAATGTCAGAGTTTATTAAAAACTTAGATGTTACTTTCGAAATTGTTTCTCCAATTAAGGATATCGATTTTACCTTTACAAGCCCTAAATACGAGGCAGTAAAAGAGGTTCAACAGCCTAAAGCCGTTGAAAGACAGGAACAAACTGCATTCTCTTTTGATTTACCACTAGCTAAACCAGAGCCAGTAGCCGAAATAAAAGAAGAAAAAGTGTTGTTTGAATTGACAAACGAAACACGTGAGATCAAAGTAAATCAGCCTGTTCAATTTGTACCTGTTACTGAATTGTCAGACAACGGAATTATTAAATATTCCCTTGAAGAGTACATGGAAGCAGAAAATGAATTAATTTCTTCAAAACCAGTTGCTAAAGTTGTAGAAGAAGTTATACCGGCTGAATTGAATATCACAATGAAGCAAGTAGATACAAATGTAAATACATCTTCTAATTTTGAGGAGATATCTCCAATGGAAATGACAATTGAAGAGACATTAAGACTGAGAGCTGATGAGAGAAGAAAAAAGCTAAAAGAATTCAATTATAAGTTTCATAATAATGTTTCTAAAGTAGATGAGTACGAAAGAGAGCCTGCTTACAAAAGATTAGGAATAGATATTTCAAATACGCAGTCAAACAATACAAATTCTAGAATATCCGTTGGGACGGACAGTAATAATGATTTACAATTGCGTTCGAATAATTCTTATTTACACGACAACGTAGATTAATTAAATAAAACAAAAAGGAACTAGCCCGAAAATTGAATTTAATTTTCGGGTTATTTTTTTTATCTTCGCACCACTATCTTAGAAAAGGATATTTTTAAGTGCCTTAATCCAGCTGTTCGTTACAAGATTTTATCGTCAATTGGTATTTTCTAAATCATTAAAAGAGCTTCCTGCGGTCGCTTTTTAATGACAAGAAAAAAAGCCATTGACTCCTAAAATGCTTTCCACTGCCATCTGGGGCAAATGATAGTAAAAAACAAGAATTCAATCATCGGCGAACTGTTGGTGACTAAATAAATAAAAAAGAATATGAGTTTATCAGTACAAATCATGGACGAAATGAAAACCGCCATGAGAGCCAAAGATACAGTTGCGCTAGAAGCGCTGAGAGCTATTAAATCAGAGATTTTATTAGCGCAGACAGCCTCTGGGTCAAAAGAAGAAATTTCCGAAGATGACGAGGTTAAATTATTACAACGATTAGTAAAAACCCGCAAGGAAAGCGCTAGGATTTTCACAGAGCAAAATCGTTTGGATTTAGCGGAACCAGAATTAGCTCAAATTGTAGTAATTGAAAAATTCTTACCAGCACAATTGAGCGAAGCCGAGGTCGAAGTTGTAATTGCAAAAATTATTGCCGAAACGGGAGCATCTGGAATAGCTTCGATGGGCAAGGTAATGGGATTAGCGGCTGCACAATTAGGAGGAACTGCTGAAGGAAAAGTAATTTCTACAATCGTTAAAAAACTATTGACCTAAAATTTTTTAGTGTAAGGTTAACGAATATGATTCACAGATCTAAAATCGTTTTTCAACAATCTTAGATTAAATGGCTGCGTAGTTCAACTGGATAGAATATCAGATTTCGACTCTGAGGGTTGCAGGTTCGAACCCTGTCGCGGCCACTTCAAAAATAAATACCTACCTAGGTTATTGTACAAAAAAGAGCGATTATAGAATCGCTCTTTTTTTATTTACATTTCTTTTTGATGTAATCAAATGGATAGGGGTAACCTAATTCTCCTGCTTTGTGTAAATCAATACAACCGCTATCGCTTTGTTTCAATAAAAATTTCAATTCGGCACGATCATTATATGCTTTGCTAAACGCCGGGTCGATTTCTATAGTTTTGGTATAGTCTTCTAATGCACCTGTAAAGTCTTTTAAAATTGTTTTGGTCGCCGCTCTAGAGTAATACGCTTTATTGTTTTTAGGGTCTATTTCTATCGCTTTTGTAAAATCATTAATAGCATCTTTATAGTCTTTGAGAATGGTTTCTGCCAAGGCCCGAGAGTAATAGGCTTTAGCAAAGTTAGGTTGCAATTCAATTGCTTTGTCATAATCTTTAATAGCATCTTTATAATTTTTAAGCAAGTATTTATTGTTTCCTAACGAATAGTATTCATCTGCTTGTTGACTGTATAAAGAAAGACTCGTTATTAAGGTAAGCGCAATAATTATTTTATTCATTTTCAATTTCAATTAATGGGATTTTTTTGTCAAATTTTAAAAAACCAAAAGCTATTATCTAATTGATTTTTAACTACTTATTAGTCAATTTAGGTTGTGATAATTTACTTACAAATATTTAAAAAAAATAAATGATATGCAATAGCTTTTTGAAATGATTTAGAAGAAAAAGTGGTTAAAATCAATATCCTGGTTTTGTGTTTAAGTAGTTAACTTTTTTAATGTGCTTTTTTAGTTGTAAATTTAAGATGCAAACTTAAAAGGGTAATGTCATGAAGAATAGTGTTCCAGTTTCTGAAATTATGACTCGAAACTTAATTAAATTAAATCTTTCTGATGAATTGACAAAAGCGGAGGAGTTGTTTAAAACAGATAAGTTGAGGCATATTCCAGTTGTTACTGAAAATAAAATTATTGGGATGTTAAGCTATACGGACTTGTTGCGCGTTTCGTATGCTGATGTTGTGGAAAGAGAAGCAGATAATGTGGAGTCAATCGTTTTTAATATGTTTTCGATTCGTCAAGTAATGACTAAGGATGTGGTGGTTATTAATCCGGAAACGACCATCAAGGAAACGGCTGAAATTTTATCAAAAAACGAATTTCATGCGCTACCCGTTTGTGAGAATGATAATTTAGTGGGTATTGTAACCACTACGGATTTAATTAAATATTTTTTGGAACAATATGAACAATAAAAAAAAACCCATCTTAAAGTCTGAAAGATGGGGTTTTGAATTGTTATATTATTGTCAATTTCTTCAAATCGGCTATCGTAGTTGTTGGGTTTTCTGCTTTAAAAACATAGCTTCCCGCAACAAGTACATCGGCACCAGCCTCGGCTAATTGGCGTGCATTCTTATTGGTTACTCCACCGTCCACTTCAATTAGAGTAGAAGTGCCTTTTCTAGTGATTAATTCTTTTAGTTTTTTAACTTTAGCATATGTGTTTTCTATGAAAGATTGTCCTCCAAAACCTGGATTGACACTCATGATGCAAACTAAATCAATGTCATTGATCACGTCTTCTAATAAGTCTATAT
>CAWURM010000102.1:0-4984 GCA_963924965.1 uncultured Flavobacterium sp. | reverse complement strand
GTAAAACTTGGCTTTGTATTTGTGTTGTATTTATATCATGGAAAATGCCACCAAATATTTAAACAATTACAAAATGACGAGGTAAAATACTCCACTAATTTCATGCGTATCTGGAACGAAGGAGCAACAATTATTCTTTTTGCAGTAGTCTTTTTAGTGATTCTAAAAAATGCTGTCAACTGGATTTATGGAGTTATTGGGATTTTTACGTTTTCTATTTTAATTATGCTCGGTTTTAAATTTTACAAACGAATACGAGAAAGAAATCAATCATAACTATGCTAAAAAGGTTCAAATTATCAATGCTCTCTCTGCGAATTCGAATTTTCCTTTCGATGATCGTACTGATAATTGTCGCCTCTATATTACTAGCTTCTATTTCGATCATTCAATTTAAAAACGAGGCCAAAGAATACCATCAAGAACGATTGGAACGCAAAGAAAATGCCGTTCGCGAGCACATTAATTACATTCTTGCAACCACCACTTATCCTTTGACAACCGAGAATTTAGAATTAATTTTTAAGGATAAAATTCACGAACTAGCCCACATTCATAATATTGAAATCAACATCTACAGCCTAGAGGGACAATTATTAAAATCATCCAAAGAATCTTTTTCTGTTGACAAAGTATCGCCGCCCATACCAAAATACATTTTAAAATTAGTTCGATCTTCCATTGAAAAAAGATATGTTGATATAAAAACCGTCAACAACATTAAAAACAGGTCTTCTTTTACTCAAATTAAAGATGATAAATTCAAACCGCTGGGAATCTTAAACCTTCCTTACCTGGAAGATGACGGGTTTTACGAAAAGGAATTAAATAGTTTTCTCATCCGTCTAGGACAGGTATATTCCTTTATGTTAATTGTTGCATTTGCATTAGCCTACTTTCTTTCGTCCTATATTACGAAGTCGTTAAAAACGATATCTGATCGTTTGTATGAAACTAATTTGAATCAAAAAAACAAAAAAATCGTTTTAGAAGCGAGTAGTAAAGAAATCAATTTACTGATCTCAGCTTATAATCGAATGGTGGATGAACTGGAAATTAGTGCCGTAAAACTAGCACAAAGCGAAAGAGAAGAAGCTTGGCGCGAAATGGCCAAACAAGTCGCTCATGAAATTAAAAATCCGCTGACTCCTATGCGATTAACCGTCCAAAGTTTTCAAAGAAAATTCAACCCCAATGATGACGATATTAAGCAAAAAATGAATGATTACTCTGAAACTTTAATTCAGCAAATTGATACTATGAATGCGGTGGCCTCTGCTTTTTCTAATTTTGCTTCCATGCCAGCACAACAAAACGAAACCTTGAATGTGGTGGATGTTGTAGAATTAACTTTAGACATTTTCAATGAAGCCCATATTGTATTTAAAAGTGAATCGCCAGAGATTATTTCGAAAATAGACCGTACACAACTCATACGTATCATCACTAATTTAGTTAAAAATGCGATTCAGTCTATTCCCGAACAACAGGAAGACAAAACAGTCCATGTCACCGTTAAAAGAGAAGAAGAAAAGGTGTTAATTATGGTGCAGGATAATGGAATAGGAATTAAACCAGAAGATATTAGCCGTATATTTGAGCCTAAATTTACTACCAAAAATAGTGGAATGGGATTAGGACTTGGTATTATAAAAAATATTATTGAAAATTATAAAGGAACAATTACCTTTGAATCAGAATATGGAACCGGAACCACTTTTACGGTTTCTTTGCCTATCATTAACTCTTAAATTACTAGAATGAGCTACGAAAACATACTTGTTAGTACAGAAAATAACATTGCTACCATTACGATTAATCGACCAACAAAATTGAATGCGCTGAATAAATTAACTATTGAAGAATTGCATCAAGCATTTCAAGATTTAGAAAAAAGTTATGATGTACGCGTAATCATTTTAACTGGTAGTGGCGAAAAAGCGTTTGTAGCTGGAGCTGATATTGCTGAATTTGCTGATTTTTCTGTAGAAGAAGGAGTGCAACTAGCCGCTCAAGGACAAGATATTTTATTCAATTTTGTTGAAAATCTTAAAATTCCAGTAATTGCTGCTGTCAATGGATTTGCTTTAGGTGGCGGTTTAGAATTGGCGATGTCATGCCATATTCGAGTAGCATCTGATAATGCAAAAATGGGATTGCCAGAAGTTTCTCTTGGAGTTATTCCGGGTTACGGAGGAACACAGCGTTTGCCTCAATTAATAGGTAAAGGGCGTGCTATGGAAATGATTATGACAGCCGGAATGGTTACTGCTGATGAAGCCTACAGAACCGGTTTAGTAAATCATGTCGTGCCTCAGGACGAGCTTTTAAGTTTTTGCAATGGAATCGCTCAAAAAATCATGAGAAATTCACCAATAGCAATTAGTATGGCTATTAATGCGGTGAATGCCAACTTTAAAGAAGGTGAAAACGGTTTTCAAACGGAGATTAAATCCTTTGGAAAATGCTTTGGAACCGAAGATTTTAAAGAAGGAACTACTGCGTTTCTTGAAAAAAGAAAAGCCGTTTTTACTGGAGAATAAATCATACTATTAATAAATAAACCGCAGATTCAAAGTGTCACTAGCTATGAATCTGCGGTTTTCTATTTATAAAAATAAAGTTTTAATGGAATCCATTTCTCTTTTCGTTTACAATAGCTAATTTTGCACACGTTACTTAAGAGAATTAAAATTTAAAAATACAACCATGTCTTACGAACCAATATTTGCCCTTTTTTGGGAAAGCGTCAGAAAAAGCATCCATGAAGGAACTTATGCCAAACTAACATTGGCAAAAACGATTGGAGACACGGATTTAAAAAACATATATATTAGACCTGTTTTACTGGATGAAGGCGGTTATACCTTATCCGTAATCGCGCGTTACAAAACAGAAGAAATTGAAAGTTTTCACAGTTTAGAAGACGCTTATGCCATTTTGTTTCCCTACATGAATAATCCGTTTTTAACAGCGCTATTGTTCACTACTGAAAATGATATCACTTTTAAACTGAATAAAAAAAGAGTGGGAACCATCATAGAACAAGCACCTACTTTTAAAAACGCCTCCGATGTAATTATCGAAATGAAAGAAAAAGGATTGATTTAAGATCATCATAAATCATTATTTTTCCCCATCCCATTCCGCATAAAACTGGGACAAAAAACCTTCCATATACCGGTGTCTTTCTGCTGCAATAGCTTTTCCTGAAGCGGTATTCATTTTATCTTTTAGGAGTAATAATTTTTCGTAAAAATGATTAATGGTGGGTGCCGTATTGTTTTTATACTCTTCCTTATTCATCTTTGTGTTGGGAGCGATATTAGGATCATAGAGGGCTCTATTTTTAAACCCTCCATAATTGAACGTTCTGGCGATTCCAATAGCGCCTATGGCGTCTAAACGATCCGCGTCCTGAACGATATCTAATTCTATAGAGGAGAACTTGTTTTCCTGATTTCCACCTTTAAAAGAGATGTTTTCAATGATTTTCACTACCTGATCAATTACTGCTTCCTCTACCTTTTCATTTTCTAGAAAAGCTCTTGCTGTTTTAGGCCCTATTGTTTCATCACCATCGTGAAATTTACTGTCAGCAATATCGTGAAGTAATGCACCTAGCTTGACCACCGTAAGATCACAAACTTCCTCTTGTGCAATTAATATGCTGTTTTTGTACACTCTTTCGATATGAAACCAGTCATGACCGCCTTCGGCATTAGTGAGTTTTTCTTTTACAAAAGTGATGGTTTTGCTAATAATATCTGAGCTATTCATTTTTTATCGTTTTAAAAAAAATGTTGATTTCTAAAGTTTTTACACCTTAAAAATCAACATTTATATATGGAATCCATTTAGTGTTGAGTCATTGAAACTACAATCTCGCTGGTTCAACCCATTTGAAAATGTGCGATTCTTGCGGGATTACAATTCTTTCTGAAATTCTCGCCATTCTTGCCGGCAATTTCATTAAATAATCACGCGCTTTTTCTGCCTCATCTGTTAAATTAGTCACTTTGTCAATTTCCCATTTGTCAATTAACTTTTGCATAATGTCTACATAATCGGACGCCGTATAAACACCAATTCGTTGCGCTGAATCTGAAAACTGTTCAAAAGCTGAACTGATTTTTTGACCTGATTCTCTCAAGAAATGAGCAGGCATAACAATTTTTTGCTTCATCATATATTGAAAAGCAAGCATCATTTCGCTTGGGTCTACTTGAAAAATTCTATTGACAAATTCACTGTAAGCATGATGATGACGCATTTCGTCACCGGCAATCATCTTACACATTTTTGACAACTTATTATCGCCATATTTCTTGGCCATTTGAGCTACTCTATTGTGAGAAACATAAGTGGCTAACTCTTGAAAACTAGTGTAAACAAAGTTTTTATAAGGATCAGAACCCGTTCCTATGTCAAAACCATCGTTGATCAAGTGTTGCGTAGTAATTTCAATCTCGCGCATGTTCACGCGTCCTGACAAATACAAATACTTGTTCAACATATCACCGTGACGATTTTCTTCACCAGTCCATTGTCTAATCCATTTAGACCAGCCGTTTCCTTGTCCTTCTACTTGGTCGATTCCTTCTACATCCATTAACCAAGATTCATAAGTTGGCAATGCCTCCTCAGTAATGGTATCTCCTACAAGGGTAACCCAAAAATCGTATGGTAAATCTTTAGCTATTTCACGCAATTCTTTAACCTCTTCAAAAAAGTTTTCTCCTTCTGAATTAGGTAAAAAATCCGATGGCTGCCAAATTTTTTCTACTGGTATTAAATACTGATCAACGAAGCTATCTACGTTTTTTTCCAAAAACTGCATTACTTCTAACCGAATGTTTTTTATTGACATTTTATATAAATTAAAATTTTATTCCTTCTACTACTGCCGTTTCGGCTTTTTCTATGATTTCTTCAAATGTAAATTCACTTACCTTTAAAGGTTTATGAATGACAAAGGTAAGAT
>CAWURM010000101.1:0-5745 GCA_963924965.1 uncultured Flavobacterium sp. | reverse complement strand
GACTACGCTAGAGAGAACGGCAGCAGTTACTAAAGAAATTGCGCAATATTTAACGACCGTTCCAGAGGTAGTCGATTATCAAAACTACATTGGAACATCGGCGCCTATTACTTTTAACGGATTAGTACGTCATTATGATTTACGTGGTGGAAGCAATATGGCCGACATTCAAGTGAATTTAATGCACAAAGAAGAGCGTAAATTACAAAGTCATGATATTGCTAAAAATGTACGTCCGCAAATTCAGAAAATCGCTAAGAAATATGGTGCGAATGTAAAAATAATCGAAGTCCCGCCAGGACCTCCTGTTTTGTCAACATTGGTTGCTGAAGTATATGGTCCAAACTACAAAGACCAGATTAAAGTAGCGAAACAAGTTAAAGACATTTTGCATAAAACAGACGGAATTGTAGATATCGATTGGACTGTAGAAGACAATCAGGTAGAATACAAGCTGGAAGTGGATAAAGAAAAAGCAATGTTGAACGGAATTGCACCACAACAAATAGTGGGTAATTTGACTTATTTATTGAAAGAGTACCCAATTGCTAATTTGTATGATGAGAATTCGAATGATAATATAGGGATTGTTCTTTCGCTAGACGATAAAGATAAAACCAGCTTACAAGACATTCAGAATTTAAAAATAAAAGGAAGTCAAGGGAATATGATTCCGGTCAGTGATTTGGTTACAGTTGTTCGAGGAACTTTGCAAAAAACCATTTATAGAAAAGATCAAAAACGTGTGGTTTATGTCACTGCTGATATGGCTGGCGCACTAGAAAGTCCTGTGTATGCAATTCTGGGAATGACGGAGAAATTAGATAAAATGAATATTCCAAAAGGTTATCAAGTCAACGAATTGTACATGGAACAACCTACGGACGAAAGTGATTTTACTGTAAAATGGGATGGAGAATGGCAAATTACTCTGGAAGTATTCCGTGATTTAGGCGTCGCTTTTATGGTTGCCATCGTGATCATCTATATGTTAATTGTAGGTTGGTTCCAGAACTTTAAAACACCAATCGTAATGATGCTTGCGATTCCGCTTTCGTTAATTGGGATTGTGTTTGGTCACTGGTTATTGGGTGCTTATTTTACAGCAACTTCATTTATTGGTATGATTGCTTTAGCAGGAGTTATGGTGCGAAACTCGGTTTTGCTGATTGACTTTATCGAAATCCGATTGAATGACGGTATCGATTTAAAACAGGCCATTATCGAGGCTGGAGCAGTGAGAACCTCACCTATTCTATTGACAACTGGTGCCGTTGTAATTGGAGCATCTATTATCTTATTTGATCCGTTGTTTCAAGGATTGGCCATTTCATTAGTATTTGGAGCCATTGTTTCGACGATTCTTACTTTGATTGTAGTACCAATTATTTATTACATCACCGAAAGAAAAAAATGGGAAAAATAAAAAAAATGGTTTCAAGTTTCAGGTTTCAAGTCCTAAAACAGAAAACCTGAAACCTGAAACTTTAAACAAAAAATAAAAATGAAACTACTTATTATAACAGCAATAGCAGCATTTGACGATGATGTCAAAAAAATGCTTAAAAAAGCAGATGTAAAAACCTTCACCTATAAAGCAGTAACAGGATTTAAAGATTTATCTGAAGAAGCGATAGAAAGCAATTGGTTTGCATCCGACATGAATTTGAACGACTCTATGTTATATTATGCTTTTGTAAAAAAAGAAAATGTAGATCCTTTTTTTGAATTAGTGAATGCATTTAATAAAGAACAAAAAACAGTATCCAATATTCATATCGCAGTTTTAAATATTGAAAAATCAAATTAATAACTCTTAAATTAGAGGAGAAGATTGCTTCGTTCCTCGCAATGACATTATGAAAAATAAAGTATTTAGAATTATAGTAGGCTCCTTTATCCTAATCAGTTTAGCATTGTCCATCTATATAAATCAAAACTGGTTGTGGTTTACCGCTTTTATAGGCGTAAATTTAATTCAATCTGCCCTTACTAAATGGTGTTTATTAGAAACCATATTAACTAAAATAGGATTGAAAGATTAATTTTTTTATTTAAAAGTCAAAAACCGAAACAATTGTTTCGGTTTTTTTTGTCCTAAAAACGAACAAAAGTAAGTTGTTGGCTTTCTCTATAGATTTACTATTTACTTGAATATCAATAATATATGAATATTATAAAAAGCCCTCTACTGAAGTATTTCTAATTGAATTAAATAAAATTAACAAAAAAATAACTAATACTTGTATATACAAATAAAAAAAGTGTTACATTTGTACCAACAAATAAGAACAAGAATTATGAAAATTGAAGATGAAATAAAGAGTACTATTCCATTAGATATTTCAAAAAAAATTATTTTGAATATTTTGTACACACAAAATATGACAAATGAGAAATTCAATGAAGTCCTGAAGCCCTACGACTTATCAGGAGAACAATATAATGTTTTACGGATACTAAGAGGTCAAAAAGGGAATCCGGCTAATATGTGCGTGATACAAGAGCGCATGATTGCAAAAACGAGCAACACCACACGCTTAGTTGACAAATTATTACTTAAAAACTTCGTTACAAGAAATGTTTGTCCTGAAAACAGAAGAAAAATTGAAGTAATGATTACTCAAAAAGGATTAGACGTGTTACATGAATTAGATCCTAAAGTGATTGAGCATGAGAAAAATTTTTCAAAAAATTTAACGACCGAAGAATTAGAATTATTAAATACATTGTTAGAAAAATACAGAAATCAATAAATATTAAAATTATGAGTACCTTTTTAGATAACCAAAATTGGCGTTATGCCACAAAAAAATTTGATAGCGCAAAAAAAATTAATGAAACTGATTTAGATTTTCTTAAAGAAGCAGTTCGTTTAAGCGCTTCTTCATTCGGATTGCAATTGTACAAAGTGTTGATAATTGAAAACCCGGAAATTAAGGCACAATTATTGCCCGCTGCTTATGGACAAACTCAAATTACAGATGCTTCACACATTTTTGTTTTTGCCAATCAAACGAATGTAGGAGATACAGATATTGACGCTTACTTAAAAAACACTAGCGAAATTAGAGAAGTCCCAATGGAAGCACTAGCGGGTTACGGAGCTTACATGAAAGGTTTTGTAAATCCAGTACCTGAGGATGCAAAGCTTGTTTGGACGGCAAAGCAGACCTATTTAGCCTTAGGGAACCTATTAAATGCTGCAGCTGAATTAAAAATTGATGCTACTCCTATGGAAGGATTTGATGCTACAAAATTTAATGAAATTTTAGGCTTGGACAAATTAAACCTAAATGCTGCTGTAATTGCACCAGTAGGATACCGTCATACCGAAGATGACACGCAACATTATAAAAAAGTAAGAAAGTCAAACGAAGATTTATTTATTACCCTATAATTAATACCCAAAAATCAATACAAACAAAAAAATTAAACACATGAAAAATTTAAAATCAATTGCATTAGCATTAGTAGTAGTTTTGTCTACTGTATCTGTATCAGCTCAATCAAAAAAAGTAGATGCAGCAGCAAGTTCAATCAACTGGGTTGGTAAAAAAGTAACGGGACAACACAATGGAACGGTAAACCTTAAAGACGGAACTTTAGTTTTCAAAGGAGCAAAATTAGTTGGTGGAACGTTTACTGTTGACATGACCTCGTTAACTGCAACTGATCTTTCAGGAGAATACCAAGGAAAATTAAACGGTCACTTGAAATCAGAAGATTTCTTTGGAACTGAAAAATTCGCAACATCAACTTTAGTTTTTAAAACTATCTCAACTAAAGCTAAAGATGTATACGCAGTAACTGCTGATTTAACCATCAAAGGAAAAACGAATCCAGTATCATTTGATATCGCAGTGAAAGGAAATACAGCATCTACAAAATTTAATGTAGACAGAACAAAATATGACATCAAATACGGTTCAGGAAGTTTCTTTGACAACCTAGGAGATAAAGCAATCAAAGATGATTTTGAATTAGCTGTAGACTTGAAATTCTAATATTTTTTGAGATGCAAAGATTACTAATTAACCCAACAAGCAATTGTTGGGTTTTTTACTACAAAAAATATAGAAATCTAACAAAAAACACGAAAAATTTAGATTTTTTTTAGTTTAATGTATTTGAATAACCAAATTACATTTATATATTTGTCACATGAAAACAATAACAAATAATACTTGGTGGTGGAACAATTTACGTCAATAGTCGTGAACTAAGCTCCTATAGTATTATCAAATATAAATATAAAAGGCTTGTCATGACGACAAGCCTTTTTTTTGTGCTAAAAAGTGGTTTTCATCCAATTATAAATCATAAAATGTATTCCAATTGAAACTATTTACATTAAATACTAAATACAAACAAATACTGGCTGACACCATTACACCAGTTAGTGTTTATCTCAAAATACGTGATAAATTCCCAAATAGTTTACTACTAGAAAGTAGCGATTATCACGGGAGTGACAATAGCTTTTCATATATCTGCTGTAATCCTATCGCTTCGATCAAAATTGAAAACGAAACGATTTTTAAAACCTTTCCTGATGGGTCTTCACAAAAAATAGGGATTGATGCAACCACATCAATTCCTGACGTCATTCAAGAATTTTCACACCAATTCAAGTCAGAGAAAAATGATTTTAAATTCATAAACAATGGCTTATTTGGTTATATCTCTTATGATGCTGTTCGTTATTTTGAAAAAGTACATATTGCTAAAAAAGAAAATAGCAATACCATTCCGGATGTGTATTATGCCGTTTACCAAAACATTATTGCCATCAATCATTTCAAAAACCAAGCGTATATTTTTTGTCATAGCGTAGATGACAAAAACAACATTTCAGAGATTGAGCAATTACTGCAATCAAGAAATATTGCCTCCTATAAATTTTCAAAAGAAGGCGAAGGATACTCTAATTTAACCGATGAGGAATTCAAACATAATGTAGCTTTGGCCAAAAAGCATTGTTTCCGTGGTGATGTATTCCAATTGGTATTATCACGCCGATTTACACAAGGCTTCAAAGGAGACGAATTCAATGTGTACAGAGCCTTGAGAAGCATCAACCCATCCCCTTACCTATTCTTTTTTGATTATGGTGATTTCAAAATATTTGGGTCGTCGCCCGAAGCCCAAATTATTGTTAAAGATCGTAAAGCAGAGATACACCCAATAGCAGGAACCTTCAAGCGTACGGGTGATGACGAAAAAGATGCCGTTCTTGCTAAACAACTATCTGAGGATAAAAAAGAAAATAGCGAGCATGTGATGTTAGTCGATTTGGCTAGAAATGATTTAAGTCGCAACGGGCACAACGTAAACGTAGAACGCTATAGAGAAGTTCAGTTTTTCTCTCATGTAATTCATTTGGTTTCAAAAGTGACAGGACATTTACATGAAAAAGCCACAACTATGCAAGTAGTAGCGGATACTTTCCCAGCAGGAACATTAAGCGGAGCACCAAAACACAGAGCGATGCAACTAATCGAAGATTACGAAAAAACCAATCGTAATTTTTATGGAGGAGCAATCGGTTTTATGGATTTTGAAGGGAATTTCAACCATGCCATAATGATTCGAACTTTCCTTAGTAAAAACCACCAATTGCATTCTCAAGCCGGCGCAGGAATTGTAGCCAGCTCAGATGAAGAGAGCGAAATGCAGGAAGTCTACAATAAATTAAGAGCGTTGAATACAGCGCTTGATTTAGCAGAAACAATTTAGAAATAT
>CAWURM010000100.1:0-6752 GCA_963924965.1 uncultured Flavobacterium sp. | reverse complement strand
TTTGATTTTCAGAATTTTATTTAAAATATAAGCGGAAAAAATTGCCATTCCAAAACCCAGTAAATACAACAACATCAAAGTCATTCCCTGCATGTTCAAAAATCCAAAAATACGATTGTCAGGAATTACTAATGCAATAATAATGGCGTAAACGGGTAATCTAGCAGAGCAGGTGGTAAAAGGAGTTACTAAAATAGTTATTAAACGTTCTTTCCAGTTTTCAATATTTCTGGTCGCCATTATCGCTGGAATAGCGCAGGCTGTACCTGAAATAAGTGGGACAACACTTTTACCGGATAAACCAAATTTCCGCATAATTTTATCCATTAGGAAAACCACACGGCTCATATAACCGCTTTCTTCGAGTATCGAAATAAACATAAACAAGAAGGCAATTTGCGGAATAAATATCAAAATCCCTCCAATTCCTGGGATAATTCCCTGCGAAATTAAGTTGGTTAAAACACCGGCTGGTAATTCTTCGGCGGCTATTGTGCTCAATGATGCGAAAGTACTGTCGATAAAATCCATTGGAATTTTAGACCACTCAAAAATAGATTGGAAAATAACAAATAAGATCAGAAAAAAGATCACATATCCCCAGACTTTATGCGTTAGCACACGATCTAATCTGCTGCGGTAATCTCTAGCAACGGAGGCATCAATTTTCAATCCTTCTTTTAGAACATTATTGATAAATTGATAGCGTTTTATAGTTTCTTTTTGCTGGAGTCGCTTTAAATCGGAATGCGATTTAGTAAAAGAACTTCTAATTTCATTTCGTTCTAAATTCAGGAAGTTGACATCCTGTGTAATAACCAACCACAACTTGTAAAGCAATTGATTGGGAAATGCTTTGCGCAAGCTATTGAAGTAATCTGGGTCGATTACGGAGGCATTCAAGCAGGGTTCAGTTGAAATAGATCGGTAACTGATAATCAATTTTTTCAGTTCGTCAATTCCGTATCCTTTTCTGGAACTAATTAGCGCAATCTTGGTTTTTAAATGATCTTCCAGATACGGAATATCCAATGTGATCCCTTTAAACTTCATTCTATCTGCCATATTGATGACTAGGATAGTTGGAATTTCGAGGTCTTTTATTTGGGTAAAAAGTAATAAATTCCGTTTTAAATTTTCCACATCGGTAACAACAAGTGCTACATCAGGATACAATTTATCATTTTTGTTGAGCAATAATTCAATGACTACATTTTCATCAATTGAACTGGCGTTTAAGCTGTATGTTCCGGGTAGATCCAGAATATTCGCCTTAATATTGTTAGGTAATTTGCAAAAACCAATCTTTTTTTCAACCGTAATTCCAGGATAATTCCCCACTTGTTGATTCAATCCAGTGAGCTGATTAAAAACAGAAGTTTTACCCACATTAGGATTTCCAATTAAAGCGACGTTGATGTTTTGTTTGCTTACCATAAGTTGGTTTTTATAATGTCAACTTCAATTTCTTTTGCAGTTTCTACCCGAATGGCCACATGTGATCCATTAATGTTCAAATACAAAGGATCTCCAAAAGGAGCAATTTGAAGTAATTCTACTAAATTCCCAGGCAAGCATCCCATTTCTAATAATTTTAAAGGAACGGCATCGATGTCAAAGTCTTTTATAATGGCTTTTTCACCTTTTTTGAGAGAATGGATCGTTGTTTGCAAAACTTATTTAGATTGAATTAAGATTGCAAAAATACATATTATAATATAAAAACGAATGATAATTATCATTTTTGTCGCGATCAATACTGCTAAAAAAATTGATTTTAAAGGATGAGATAGGGGGAAAAAGAATTATTCGTTGGATAAAAAATTAATGTCTTCAATCAACTTTTGAATATCTTCTTTCTTAGTTCCATCATAAAACCCGCGTACTCTTCTCTTGGCATCGACTAATACAAAATTCTCGGTATGAACCATGTCGTACAATTCTTCAGGCTTCCCCAGTTTCACCGCCAGATACGATTTTCTAGCCATCGTATAAATTTCTTTTTTGTCGCCGGTGACCAAATTCCATTTGCGATCCTCTACACCATATTTAAAAGCATACGCTTTTAATGCTGCCACCGTGTCGACTTCCGGAAACACCGTATGAGAGAGCAACATCACTTTTGGATTGTTTATAATGGCTTCTTGCACATCAAAAAGATTAGCAGTCATCTTTGGACAAATGGAGCCACAGGTAGTAAAGAAAAAATCAGCTACATAAATTTTGCCTTCATAGTCTTTTTGAGTAATGGTTTTTCCGTTTTGATTGGTAAAGGAAAAATCAGCAATGGTGTGGTACTTGCTAATATATTGCACCGTACTATCTACTAATTCAGGATTCACATCAGATGGATTAAAAATCGGAAGGGACTTGCTTGGCTTTAAAGCCCCGTAAAAAAGATACAAAGTAATGATGGAGAAGATCATAAAAATACCAATGAAAATACGGTATTTCTTAAAAGTCGATTTCATAAAAATTAATTTGTGCAAAAATACAAAAAAACAAACTTTTATATCTTGCTTTTGCCCAAGAGAATTTTACTCTCAAAGTAGTTGGTATTAAAACATTTATCAATAGCTTTGTGATAGTAACAAAACCTTAAAAATATATGAAAATAAAGTTGAATAAGGCGTTTCTTTTTGTCATTCCTGCAATAATTGGATTTACAGACGCTCAAGCACAGAAAAAAAATGCGGTTAAAGAACCCGGAATTAATGTTTCATTCTTCGACAAATCAGTAAAACCTGCTGATAATTTCTTTCGCTATGTTAACGGTACTTGGCTGGACAAAACCGAAATTCCTAGCGACAGAACTTCTTGGGGTAGTTTTAACGAATTATTAAAAAAAACGGATAAAGACGCTTTGGACATTTTGAAAGCAGCTTCTAAAAATCCAAAATACAAATCGAATACGGATCAAGGAAAAGCCATCAGTCTTTACAACACTATTTTAGATACTGTGGCTAGGAACAAACAAGATGTAAAGCCTTTGCTTCCGTATTTAGCAAAAATTGACAAGGTTAAAAATGTAGCTGATTTGCAACAATTATTAATCGAAATGGAGCCTATTGGTGGCATTGGTTTCATAGGAGTTGGTGTTGGTGCCGATGATAAAAACAGTGCTAAAAACTCTTTAAGCATTGGTGTTGGGCGACTTGGTTTACCTGACAAAGATTATTATTCTTCTGAAGAAAAAGATACTAAGGAAAAACGTCAAAAATACGAACAGCATATTGCTAGAATGCTTCAATTGATAGGAGAATCTCCAGAACAATCGAAGGAAAGTGCTGCGGCTATTTTAGCATTAGAGATTCAAATGTCTGACCCACGATTGGACAGAGTGCAACGAAGAGATGGAAGACTACAATACAATCCAATGACAGTTGCTGATTTGCAAAAATTAACTCCTGCAATCGACTGGAATACCTATTTCAAAGGAATCGGATTCACCAAGTTAGATTCTGTCATCGTTTCTCAGCCAAAATACATGAAGGCTTTGCAAACTATTTTAGCCGAAAACAAAGTATCCGCTTGGAAAGAATACATGAAGTGGAACTTAATTAACGGTTCAACTGCACTTTTATCTACAAAAATCGAAGCCGCCAATTTTGATTTTTATGGAAAAACGATGACGGGAGCCATTAAGCAAAGACCTCGTGAGGAACGCGCATTACAAACCGTAAATGGAACTATTGGTGAAGCTTTAGGGAAATTGTATGTTGAAAAAATGTTTCCAGCTGCTGCAAAAGAAAAAGCCGAAAAAATGATTAAAAACATCATTGCAGCTTACGAGACTCGTATCAATAATTTAACTTGGATGTCTGCGGAAACAAAAACCAAAGCGATTGAAAAGCTAAATAAAATCACCATCAAAATTGGGTATCCTGATCAATGGAAAGACTATTCCAAGCTAGAGATTAAGAATGTAGCAGAAGGAGGAAGCTTCTTTGAAAACAGTAAAAATCTTGCGAAATGGAATTTCCAAAAAGACATTGAAAAACTAGACAAACCAGTTGATAAAACAGAGTGGTACATGTCACCACAAACGGTGAATGCCTACTACAATCCAGCGTATAATGAGATTGTGTTTCCAGCAGCCATCTTACAACCTCCGTTTTACAATTACCAAGCAGATGAAGCGGTTAACTACGGTGGAATCGGTGCAGTGATTGGTCATGAAATCTCTCATGGATTTGATGATTCTGGAGCGCGATACAATGCTGATGGTAATTTAGTAGATTGGTGGACCGCGAATGACTTAACACAGTTCACAGCTTTAGGAACAGCACTTGCAGATCAATATACTGCATTGGAGCCTTTGCCAGGAGTGCACGTGGATGGAAAGTTTACTTTAGGTGAAAACATAGGAGATTTAGGCGGAATTAATGCTGCTTATGACGGTTTGCAATTGTATTTAAAAAACAACAAAAAACCAGGACTGATTGACGGATTTACTCCAGAACAACGATTTTTTATTGCATGGACAACGGTTTGGAGAACCAAATCTAGAGATGAAGCGATTAAAAACCAAGTAAAAACAGATCCGCATTCGCCAGGAATGTATAGAGCTTATGTTCCTAGTCAAAATGTTGATGCTTTTTACCAAGCCTTTGATATTAAAAAAGGAGACGGCATGTACATTGAACCAGAAAAAAGAGTGAAAATTTGGTAGTTGTACCACTGATACTTTTAAAAATCCCAAGTGAAAGCTTGGGATTTTTAATTTTTACCAAAAATAAGACTTCTACAATTGTTAAAAATAATTTGGATGTGAAATACTTTTATATATTTATGAATTATTTCAAATCTGGTAAAAACAACAATAACCCTATTAAAATTAACTAATCAAATCTAAAAATGAAAAAAAACAGCAATAGGCAGCTTCTTTTTGCAATTCCTGCAATTTTAGGGCTATCCGTTTCTCAAGCTCAAACTACTCCCACGGAAAAAGAACCCGGGATTAATGTCAACTATATGGACAAAACAATCAAGCCTGCGAACGATTTTTTTCGTTATGTAAATGGTACTTGGTTGAATACTACTGAAATCCCATCAGACAGAACCCGCTGGGGGAGTTTTGATGAACTAAGACAACGAACAGATAATGATGCCTTGGCCATCTTAAAAGAAGCCGTAAACAACCCTAAATATAAAGCGGATACCGATCAAGGGAAAGCGATTAATTTATACAAATCCATTTTAGACACGGTGGGTCGAAACAAATTAGGAATTGCCCCATTGAAACCCTACCTAAAAAAGATAGATGCAGTTAAAAACGGAAAAGACCTTGAAGCCTTATTAATCGAAATGGAACCAATTGGTGGTATTGGTTTTTTTGGAGCAAATATAGGTGCCGATGCAAAAAACAGTAATAGAAACGTAATAACCGTAGGTCCCGGTGGCGTAGGATTACCAGATCGTGATTATTATGTATCAGAAGATGCGGATTCAAAAGAAAAAAGAGCTAAATATGTACTTCACGTAGCTAAAATGTTAGGCTTTCTAGGTGAAAAACCAGCAGAAGCAAAAACACATGCCGAACAAATTTTGGCGCTTGAAATCCAAATGTCAAAACCTAGATTTGACAGAGTAGAAAGAAGAGACCGTAGAAAATCGTACAACCCAATGACGGTGGCCGACTTACAAAAACTAACGCCTTCTATCGACTGGAACAATTACTTTACAAAGATTGGATTGAAAAATGTGGATTCATTAATCGTTTCCCAACCGAAATACATGACAGCTGTTGAGACTATCTTGAAAGAGAACAAAGTAAATGACTGGAAAGCATATATGCGATGGGCTTTATTGAATAGAGCGTCAAGTCAGTTATCAACAACAATTGAAGACACCAATTTTGAATTTTATGGTAAAGCTCTAACAGGAGCTGTAAAACAAAGACCTCGTGAAGAGCGTGCATTGCAGGTGATTAACGGAAGAATTGGTGAGGCTCTAGGTAAATTATATGTAGAGAAAAAGTTTCCGGCTGAAGCCAAAGCGAAAGCAGAAAAAATGATCAAAAACATCTTTGTTGCTTTTGAAAACCGAATCAATAATTTGACTTGGATGTCACCAGAGACGAAGGTTAGCGCTGTTGAAAAATTGCATAAATCTAAAATTAAGATTGGTTATCCTGACAAATGGAAAGACTATTCTAAACTAGAAATAATAAGTCCAGAAGAAGGGGGAACCTATTTTGAAAATGCAAAAATAATGGCAAGATGGTCCTTTGAAGAAGATTTAGCCGATCTAAAAAAGCCAGTTGACAAAACAAGATGGGGGATGTCGCCACAAACCGTAAACGCGTATTACAATGCTTCTTATAATGAAATTGTATTCCCTGCCGCTATTTTACAACCTCCTTTTTACAACTACCAAGCAGATGAGGCTGTTAATTATGGTGGTATTGGTGGCGTAATTGGACACGAAATTTCTCATGGATTTGATGACTCAGGATCACGATACAATGCCAGTGGAAATTTAGTAGATTGGTGGACTGCAGAGGATTCAAAACAATTTTCGGCTTTAACAACCGCTCTTGCTAATCAGTACAGCGCATTAGAGCCCTTACCTGGAACTTTTGTGGATGGTAAATTTACATTAGGAGAAAACATTGGTGATTTAGGTGGTGTAAGTGCTGCCTATGACGGATTGCAATTGTACTTGAAAGAAAATGGCAATCCAGGGCTTATTGATGGCTATACCCCAGAGCAACGTTTCTTTATTTCTTGGTCCACAATATGGCGTTCTAA
>CAWURM010000099.1:0-14954 GCA_963924965.1 uncultured Flavobacterium sp. | reverse complement strand
TCATATCATCATATAAAACACCGCCAGTTTTGTCAGGATCGACTCTCCACATGGACTTTGACTGTGTTAAATAGCCTAAAGCAATATTAAAAATCTTTTTAGTCCCTAAATAAGTTCCTTTATTGTAGGGTTCAGTATTTGTCTCTTGATCTGCAAATTCATATGTCAACATTCCTGAATATTGTGCTTTTGGAGTATGAGTACTCACAGTTGAATTGAGATTTAAGGAATTCGTTGCATTACGATATGGATTTGTAATTGCAATTCGATAACTCAATTTGTCCAGTATTCCTTTGGCATAAATACTTAAATTTCTATTCCCAAAAGTAGAAGAAATATTGATGTTTTGTTGATAAATAGGGGCGTCAAGAGTAAGTTGTGAAGAAGAACTATTGGCTGAATATCGTGTTGTTCCTGATCCCCATGCGGTTAAGCCTCCTCCAATATGAAATTGATCATTAAAATGATATTCTCCTATAGCGTCCAATACAGATAATGGCGTGTTTGAAGGGCCAGCGTTTTGCGTGAAATTAATGTTATTTTGACCAAGTTGAATATGAAAAAAGACGTTTTCAGTCAGCATTCCCATGGCTTGCAGTCGCAATCGTCTAATGACAATATCTGTGGAATGAGAAACCACATTATCTCCAATTTTACTATTGGGATTAAGCTCAGTATAGCGTCCCCATATTTGAAAATTAGCCCCAAATTTTATATATTTTTTTCCATCTTCGGATAAATTAACTTTAAATGGATTTTTAGTTTCTTGAGCTGTTATCGCAAAAGAATTTAAAAACAGTAAAGCAATTATGGCTACTGTTTTTAGTTGGTTTATTTTCATAGGGAGTTTAAAATCAAAAATCGGTGAATTGTAAATTACTTAAGTTTTTATATTTTCCATTTTCTAATGAAATCAATTCTTGATGCGTTCCCTGCTCCGAAATAACTCCGTTATCAAGAACTAATATTTGATCAGCAGAACGAATCGTTGAAAGGCGGTGTGCGATAATAATACTAGTTCTTCCTTCCATTAATATTTCTAAAGCTTCTTGAACCAGTTTTTCACTTTCGCTGTCTAGTGATGATGTAGCTTCATCAAGAATTAAGATACTTGGATTTTTAAGTAGTGCTCTAGCTATAGCAATACGTTGCCTTTGACCGCCAGAAAGTTTAATTCCTCTTTCTCCCACTAATGTTTCAAACTTCTCCGGGAAACCTTCGATAAAATGAAAAGCATTCGCTTGCTTGGCGGCTAATAGAATTTCGTCTTCAGTTGCATCTGGTTTTCCGTATGCTATATTCTCTTTAATCGTTCCTCCAAATAAAATGACATCCTGCGGGACAATGCTCATATTTCCACGTAGATTTTCTAAATCGTAATCATAAATATTTTTACCGTCTATGATGATTTCTCCTTTGTCAATATCATAAAAGCGGAGTAATAAGGAAGCTATGGTTGATTTACCTGTTCCACTAGGGCCTACAATTGCTATTTTTTGACCAAATTCAGCCGTGAAATTCACTTCTTTTAAAACCTTGATTTCTTTTCTTGAAGGATAACTAAAAGCAACATTTTTAAAAGTTACATTTCCTTTGATTTTATTTTTGACTGCATTTTGAACCGAGTTAATTTTTTCTGGAGTTTCCTCCAATAATTCAAATACGCGTTCCGTTGCACCAATTGCTTTTTGAATTTGAGCATACAATTCAGCAATTCCTCCAAAAGACGCACCCACAAAAGTAGAGTAGAGGACAAATGAAATTAACTGACCTACACTCATCTCACCACTAATACTTAGTCTAACACCAAACCAAACTACAGCTACAATTGCACCAAACAAACAGAAAATTATAAACGAGGCAAAGTAACCACGGTATTTTCCGCCTTTAATAGCCAGTTTCACCACCTCTTTTATTTTACCATCATAACGTGCAATTTCGTACCATTCATTGGCAAAAGCTTTAACAATACTAATACCTTGCATGGTTTCTTCAACAATTACTTGACTTTCTGCTACTTGATCTTGTACATTTTTAGAAAATTTTCGAATAAACCGACCAAAAATAACTGCAGCAACAGCAACTAATGGTACTACTGATAACATCAATAAGGTTAGTTTAAAACTTTCTGTCGCCAATAAAGCAACTCCACCAATTATTAAAATGAATTGTCTTAAAAATTCTGCAATAGTTGAAGTTAAGGTGTCTTGTATTTGCGTAATATCAGAACTAATTCTACTGTTTAATTCACCAACTCTTTTTTGAGAAAAGAATGACATTGGAAGCTTAACTAAATTACTGTATAAGGACAAACGAAGGTTAGCCAAAGTGTGTTCCGTAAAATTGATAAATAATGACAATCTAAAAAACGAAAATATAGACTGCATAAAAAGAATACCAATTAAGAATAAGGCAATAGTATTAGCTTGCGAATTGTCTTTGTTCTTAACACAATCAATTAATAGTCCCATTAATTTGGGGAAAGCTAAGGCGGTGGCTCCTGTCAGCAGTAAAAAAAATAAACCTACATAAAATTTCCAACGATGGTTTCCAGCATATCGAAATATTAGGGTTGCTTTAGTAAGGGAACTAGCGGTAATTTTTGATTTGGGTAAATCGTTTTCTTTGAACCTTGCCATTATTTATTGTTTAAAGTACAAATGTAATACTATAGTGATTCATTACAAAAAAATACGGGTCTTAGTAAATTGCATTAACAGCTTGTAATAGAGTACTAAAGGAATTATTGCTTATTTTTTATACATTTATTTTCAAATTTTGCTTGCAAATACAAATTCTAGCTGTATATTTGCACACGCAATAACGAATAAGAAATCATTCAAATTGTAGTAGGGCGATTAGCTCAGCTGGTTCAGAGCACCTCGTTTACACCGAGGGGGTCGGGGGTTCGAACCCCTCATCGCCCACAAAACTTCTCAAGAAATTGAGGAGTTTTTTTTTGGGCTATATTTTTCTGTTTTTTTTAAAGTTATTGCTTTGTTGTATGGTTATTTATCATCAATTAACCTTTAGTTTAATGTCAAGGCTCCCAGTATTTCTTCTGATAGAAATGGGCCTCCAGGGTATTTAGCAGTGTAGTCTAGGTTGAGCCAGACTTGGTTTCGCTCGTCGATATGATAATGCAGTTGCTTTTTGTAGCTTTCTTTTTCAAACAAAACATTTTTAATCAGGTAATTGACTGTTTCTAAGTCATTCATGGTTCCTATTAATATTTCGGGATAAATATGTCCTTTGGTATGAATCAATCTTGGAGTACCGCCAATAGCCCGCACACTCGCTGCCATAAGAATAGAATGGTCGTCACAATCACCAGAAAAGTATTCTAATGATTCACTTGCGGTAGCAATATAATCTCCATCTTTAGGGTCGCTAACGTAGTTCCAGCGGCTGTTTATTTCTTTAAAGACAGCGAAGCATTGAATGATAGTTCTATAATCAGAATAGCCTTTTATGTTTTTAAAATGTTTAGAAGTTGCCATAATGGCAAAATTACGCACTTGTGGATTTTTATATTCTATTGCATTTAAAATCTTTGTCTTGTTTGGAAAAGGCAGTAGTTTAGAAATGATAATATCCTGCGGATTAGGGTTGTCAGACATGGTGTAAATCATCGAGTCATAGTCCTCATACACACTATTAAACCCATAATTTCCAGATGCAGTTCCATAAAGTAAAACTAATAAGTAGAGAAATATACAAACAATAATAATGGTTCTTAATAATCGTAATAATAACTGTATTAGTATGATAATCAAAAAAAAAAGTAAAATACGATCGATATTGTAAGCCCAAGGGAGTTCAATAAAATTTTGATGAGCGATAATAAATAATGGAACAGCAATTAAAATATTTAGGACAAAAATAATTACATCATCCCAAGGTTTTTTAACCTTAAGTTTTTGTTTTATATTTTGGAAAGAAATGTTTTTAATGTCTATCATACGAAACCCAAAATGTAAAAACTATATTGTTTTTACAATTTCATCAAAAGTACCTATTTTATCAATGATTTTAAGTTGAAATAATTGATTTTGAATTTTGTTTAACAATTTTTTAGGTAATGCTTCTTGTGACCATTCGGTTAGTGACAGCCATTCTTGAATGTCTTCCGTTTTTTGAAGGTATTTTGTAGCCAAAGTTTCGTCGATATTGGGTATGTTTTTGAATGTATTTGTTTTTTTATTGATAATTTCTAAAACTGTTTTAATGATTTCAGGTTGTTGTTCCAGCACTTCTTCTCGCACTGCCATAACAAAACAGGGCCAAGGAGTGGGGCAATCACCAACGCATCTAAAAATTCCTTTGTCAACCAGTGGTTTAGTCATAAAACGTTCCCACATAAAATAATCAGCGGTACCATTTTTCAAAGCTTCAACAGCACCATCCATGGTATTAATAATTTCAAATTGCAAATCATCAGTCTTCCATCCTTGATTATTGGCATTTACGTATGCCATTAATTGTGAACCAGAGCCTAGACGAGAAATGGCAGCTTTGGTGTTTTCTAAATCATCTATAGTGGTGTAGGCTGAGTTGGCTGCTACGTGAATTCCCCAAATTAAAGGAGATGCCACATATATTTGAACAATTTTGGAGGGATTTCCTGCGAGAATATCTTTTACAATTCCTTCGGTTAAAATAACAGCAATATCGGTTTCGCCAGAACGCAACATTTGGCACATTTTGCCTGTTCCTTCTGGAACGTCAGTCCATTGTAAATCAATATTTTGAACTTTAAATTCTTGGTTTTTTATTGCTAAATGCCAAGGTAAATTAAAATGTTCTGGTACCCCAGCTACTTTTATTGTTGTCATTTTTGGATGTTATTTTTTAATTGATACCAGTTCCAAGAAATACCGTCTTCGAGATAGTGTTCTGTCATTTTCATTCCAATTTTCTGCAATATTGTATTGGAAGCTATGTTCTCAGAATGAGCCGCAGCATCCATCACTTCTATCTTCATTTCTTTAAATCCATAATTTAGCCACGCAAAACTAGCTTCGCTTGCATATCCTTTGCCCCAAAATTGCTCATTTAATCGATAACCAATATCATAAAAACCAACTTTATTATTCACCATTTCTGTATTGTATTTTAATCCAGCCCAGCCTATTAATTCATTGGTTTCTTTTAGGACGACTACAAATCGACCAATCTTGTTGTTTATGTATTGTTCTCGAACAAGGTGAATGTAATCATGTACTTCTGTAATGCTGGTTAATGGTTTATTCCATAGGTATTTATGAACATTAGGATTAGCATCCATTTCGTATAAAGCTTCAGCATCTGACAGCCTCATTTCTCTCAAGAGTAATCGTTGCGTTTCGATAGTTAAATTCATACGTTTATTTTTTTAGCCCCGACAGTAGTGAAAATCCTTATGTGCCAGGGTTTGGCACATAAGATTGAAACGGATGCCGGGATAAAGCTTCTTAAAAAATTTAAAATGTGGCAATTTTATTTAAAGTATATGCAATCAATTCATCGACTGCTTTGTACGGATCTTCACTAAAAGTCCCTGAAGCACGATTTGCAATTATGGCATTTAGTGATAAGGCATCATGTCCTAACAGCGCCGAAAGCCCATATATTGCAGCAGTTTCCATTTCAAGGTTAGTAATTTGATTGTTTTCAAAATTGAAATTATCCATTTTAGAATTCAGCTGTTCATCTTGAATGTTTAAACGCAATATACGACCTTGTGGTCCGTAAAAACCTCCAGCAGTTGCTGTGATTCCTTTGTGTATCTTGTCGCTTTCTATTATTTTTTCTAATGTCTCAGAACAAGCAATTGCATAGGGTTTTCCTTTTCGTATATCCCAATTGGTATGATTAACAAAAGCGTCTTCTATGGCGGTATTAGAAACTTCGTCAATCAGGTAGGAGCGAAGCATGTTGTCTAAACCTAAGCCAAATTTAGACATTACAAAACTATCAACCGGAATATCTGCCTGTAAAGAACCTGAAGTTCCAATACGGATAATGTTTAGTGAAGTTAAATGTTCTTTTGGTTTACGTGTTTCTAAGTCGATATTTACCAAAGCATCGAGTTCGTTAATCACAATGTCAATGTTGTCAGGACCTATTCCAGTTGACATTACAGTGATTCGTTTGCCTTTAAAAATTCCAGTTTGAGTTTTAAATTCTCTTTTCTGAGTGGAAAATTCAATGCTGTCAAAAAACTGAGTGATCTTTTCTACACGATTTTGATCTCCTACGAAGATAATGTCATTTGCGATATGTTCTGGTTTCAGATTCAAGTGATAGACACTTCCGTCTGGATTTAATATTAATTCGGATGATTGTATCATTAAGATTTTTTGTTTAAAGTTTAAGGTTTCAAATTGTGTTAATACAACGTTTTGCTATCCGCCTACACGTTTCACTTTGAACCCTTTTAGTTTTAATATTTCCATTATTTTATCTCGGTAATCCCCTTGAATGATGATAGAATCGTCTTTGAAGGTGCCGCCGACACTCAGTTTGGTCTTTATTTCTTTAGCCAAAATTTTAAAATCGGCATCAGTTCCTTCGTATCCTTCTATAATGGTTGTGGCTTTTCCTTTTCTTTTTTCGAATTTGCAAATCATAGGTTCTTTTTGAACGTATAATTCATGAGGCACTTCCTCTATTTTATCTTCGGGAAGTGGCTCGTGATCAGGGAATAGATTTTTTAATTGGTCTTTTAAGTCCATAATTTTTTAAATCGTTAAATTAATTTTTTACCACATAGAGACATAGCTCTTCTTTACTTTAAAATGTGTTTTACTTTTTCTTTATTAAAACATAGCTATGTGAATCCAAATAATGGACTGTATTACTCTCTTTTTTCTATGTTTCTATGTGTTAAACTTTTCCTTTATCTTTAGTTTGGTGTTATTTTAAAAAAGAAAAAAGACATTAAGTAAACTCAATGTCTTTTATTACTAAAGTAAAATTAGGAATTATTTTTTGATTAACCCTAAATCTACTAGACGTTCGTACAGGTAATCACCAGCTGTAATATCGTCAAATTGTTTAGGATGTGCTGCATCAATACAGTTTTCTAAGCAATTTAATGGCATATCACTCACAGGATGCATGAAAAACGGAACTGAATATCTTGAAGTTCCCCATAATTCTCTTGGGGGATTGACTACTTGATGGATAGTAGATTTCAATTTGTTATTCGTGTGACGAGACAACATGTCTCCCACATTAATCACTAATTCATCAGGTTCTGCGATAGCGTCAATCCATTCACCGTTGTGGTTTTGTACTTGCAAACCTTTTCCTTGCGCTCCCATTAATAATGTGATCAAGTTAATGTCACCATGTGCAGCCGCCCGAATAGCATTTGCAGGCTCTGATGTAATAGGTGGGTAATGTATAGGTCTTAGGATTGAATTTCCGTCTTTGGCATAATTATCAAAATAGAATTCGTCTAAACCTAATCGCAATGCTAGCGCTCTTAAAACGTAAACACCGGTTTTCTCTAGCATTTGATAAGCCTCTTTACCTACTGCATTAAAGCGAGGTAATTCTTTTACTTCCACATTTTCAGGATACTCTGAAGCATATTTTGAATTTTCGCTGACATACTGACCGAAATGCCAAAATTCCTTCAAGTCTCCTTCTTTTCTTCCTTTTGCATGTTCAGTACCAAAAGAAACATAACCACGCTGACCTCCAATACCTGGAATTTCATAACTGCGTTTTGTTTCTAGGGGTAAAGCGAAAAAATTTCTTATTTCACCATACAATTCTTCTACCAATTGATCATCTAAAAAATGACCTTTTAGTGCTACGAAGCCAATATCTTCAAATGCACTTCCGATTTCATTTACAAATTTTTGTTTACGTGCCGGGTCATCCGACAGGAAATCACGCAAGTCAACACTAGGAATGTTTTGCATACTTTAAAATATTTTTTAATAACTTAGTAGGCTTCAAAAGCCTAATAACCACAAAGGTATTGATTAATTTTTGATATGAATTTTAAAAGTTATAAACAAAATAAAAAAATATAACAAAATACACTAAAACTGTTATATTTTTTTATCTTTGGATTGCCTAATAAAACATAAGAAATGAACTTTGACAGACAAAATCTTACTGACGATACCTTAGTGGATCTATATAAAAGAATACTAAAACCGAGACTTATTGAGGAAAAAATGCTGATTCTTATAAGACAAGGAAAGGTTTCTAAATGGTTTTCAGGAATTGGACAAGAAGCTATTTCAGTAGGAGTAACAGCCGTTTTAGATCAAGATGAATACATATTGCCGATGCATCGAAATTTAGGTGTTTTTACCGGTAGAAATATACCGTTGTACCGTTTATTCTCGCAATGGCAAGGAAAAGCCAATGGGTTTACAAAAGGTAGAGATCGAAGTTTCCACTTTGGGACCCAACAATACAAGATTATTGGGATGATCTCGCATTTAGGACCTCAATTAGGAATTGCTGACGGAATCGCTTTAGCCAATAAACTAAAGAAAAACGGAAAAGTGACTGCTGTTTTCACTGGTGAGGGAGCAACATCAGAAGGAGATTTTCATGAAGCCTTAAACATTGCTTCAGTCTGGGAGTTACCCGTTTTATTTGTTATTGAGAATAATGGATACGGGCTCTCAACTCCCACAAATGAGCAATATCGTTGCGAAAATTTAGCCGACAAAGGCATTGGATACGGTATGGAGAGTCATATTGTTGATGGTAATAACATACTAGAAGTGTATAATTTATTATCTGATTTGAAAGCTTCTATGAAAATTAATCCGCGTCCCGTTTTGTTAGAATTTAAAACGTTTAGAATGCGCGGTCATGAAGAGGCGAGTGGGACTAAATATGTGCCTCAAGAGTTAATGGACCAGTGGGCTATTAAAGATCCAGTGGAGAATTATAGAAAATACCTAAAAGCAAATGGAGTCCTTACCGAGGATTTTGATGAAGCTTTACGTGCTGAAATTAAGAAAGATATTGATGAAAGTTTGGCTTTGGCCAATGCCGAACCAGAAATTGAATATGTAGAAAGTGAAGAGTTAAATGACATATACAAACCATTTGTATATGAGCAAATTAATCCATCTAATGAAAAAGAAAAAATCCGTTTCATTGATGCCATTTCAAGTAGTTTAAAGCAATCTATGGAACGTCATGACAACTTGGTTATTATGGGACAAGATATCGCTGAGTATGGTGGTGCTTTTAAAATTACAGATGGTTTTGTAGCGCAATTTGGGAAAGAACGCGTAATCAATACACCTATTTGTGAAAGTGCGGTTGTTTCTGCCGGAATGGGATTGTCTATAAACGGACACAAAGCAATTGTAGAAATGCAATTTGCTGATTTTGTCTCGACTGGTTTTAATCCTATAGTGAATTTATTAGCTAAGTCGCACTACAGATGGTTAGAAAAGGCAGATGTTGTGGTTCGTATGCCTTGCGGTGGCGGAACGCAAGCAGGTCCTTTTCACTCTCAAACTAATGAAGCTTGGTTTACCAAAACACCTGGTTTAAAGGTGGTTTATCCTGCTTTTCCTTATGATGTGAAAGGACTTTTAAACGCTTCTATAAATGATCCTAACCCTGTAATGTTCTTTGAGCACAAGCAATTGTACCGTTCTGTTTATCAAGAAGTGCCAAAAGACTATTATACATTGCCTTTAGGTAAAGCGGCTTTAATAAAAGAAGGAAATCAAGTTACTATTATTTCTTTTGGGGCAGCAGTACATTGGGCTTTGGATACATTAGAGAAAAACCCAACTATTTCAGCTGATCTATTAGATTTGAGAACGCTACAGCCGCTAGATACTGAAGCTATTTTTGCATCAGTAAAGAAAACGGGACGCGTTATTATTTATCAAGAAGATTCTATGTTTGGAGGTATAGCTAGTGATATATCAGCCATGATAATGGAGGAATGTTTTACCTATCTTGATGCACCTGTTAAGCGCGTTGCGAGTTTAGATACTCCAATTCCTTTTACTAAAATACTAGAAGATCATTATTTGCCGAAAGGCCGCTTTGAAAAAGAGTTAATAGCGCTTTTAGACTATTAATTTTAGCTATAAAAAATGCCGTTCATTGAGCGGCATTTTTTATATCTTTATTTTTTTGAAATGACTTAATATGAAAAAGATACTTTTACCGATTCTAACTCTTGTTTTACTGTTTGCTTGTAATAAAAAAACAAAAACTATAGAAGAAATACCTTTAAACCAAAAATTTGAACAGTATAAAAAAGGTTTCGTGTCCACTTTGTGGAAAGTTTATCCGGAATGGGCTTCGAATCAAGGGTACCATGAATTAGATAGCGTATTGGTTATTACGGATTCTGTTTATTTAAAAAAACAATTGGACTTTGCGCATTCCCAACTAGATTCCATTCAAAACTACCAAGTGGATAATCTTTCTGATAGTAATATTATCGATTATTATATTATTAAAAATCAATTACAAAGTACCATATTTAGAATTGATAAATTAAAATCGTACCAATGGAATCCTGCTGAATATAACGTTTGCGGCTCTTTTGCTGAAATTTTAAATGGAAAATACGATAAGCTTGAAACACGGTTACATAATTTCAATTTAAAAATGAATGGAATTGTGGGCTATTATGAAGCAGCTAAAAAAAATATTCAAAACCCAACAATAGAGCATACAGTATTAGCCATCAGTCAAAATTTAGGTGGAATCTCGGTTTTTGAAAAAGATTTAAATAGTGCTTTAAGCAAAAGTAAATTAGCTGCTACAGAGCGAACAGAGATCAAAGAAAAAGCTAAAATCGCAATTAATGCCATTGTCGCCTATGCGAATTGGCTCAAAGACTTAAAAAACACAACGCCTCGCTCTTTTAGACTAGGAGCAGAATTGTATAAAGAAAAGTTTGAATTGGACATTCAATCGAATTATAAAGCCGATACTATATTTAAAAAAGCGGTTGACCATAAAAACGAACTGCATGTAAAAATGTATGCTTTAGCTTATAAATTATGGCCAAAATACATGAAATCAGTGGTGAAGCCACAAGATTCTCTACTACTTATAAAAACAGTTATTGATAAAATATCATTACAGCACACCACGCCAAATAATTTTCAATCCGCTATAGAAAAACAAATTCCGGAATTGATTGCTTTTGTAAAGGAAAAGGATTTATTGTATATCGACCCGTCGAAACCCCTAGTAGTTAGAAAAGAACCAAAATATATGGCTGGTGTTGCAGGTGCTTCCATTTCGGCACCAGGACCTTATGATAAAAATGGAAACACCTATTATAACGTGGGGAGTTTGTCAGGTTGGCCCTCTGAAAAATCAGAAAGTTACTTAAGAGAATATAACGATTACGTATTACAAATCTTGAATATTCATGAAGCCATTCCCGGACATTATACCCAGTTAGTATATAGTAATCAATCACCAAGTCTAATAAAGTCAATTCTTGGAAATGGCGCTATGATTGAAGGTTGGGCGGTTTATGCTGAACTGATGATGTTAGAGAACGGCTATCAAAATTCTGATGAAATGTGGTTGATGTATTATAAGTGGAATTTGAGGACCACTTGCAATTTGATCTTAGATTACAGTGTTCATGTTAAAAATATGACTCAAGAAGAAGCAATGAAATTACTGGTTGTAGAAGCTTTTCAGCAGCAGGCTGAGGCCGAAGGGAAGTGGAATCGTGTCAGTTTATCACAAGTTCAGTTGTGTTCCTATTTTACGGGTTATACAGAAATATACGAATTGAGAGAACAGCTTAAAAAAGAGCAGGGCGGTACATTTAATCTCAAAAAATTCCATGAAAAATTCTTAAGTTATGGAAGTGCTCCCGTAAAATACATAAAGGAACTGATGATAAAGGAATTAAAGAAATAATATATTATTTGAGTTTTAAAACTTGCCTAAAATCCAATATAAGATTATAAATATAATGATAGTACCAAAGCAGCCACCACCTAATTTTTTAGCTCCGTAACCTGCTAAAATTGTTTTGAAAAAGCCATTCATCTTTCTTTTGATTTAAAGTTCAGATAAAAATAGCGAATTAATGAATGGAAAAGTAATATCAGTGAATCTTGAAAGAAAGCATTAAAATGAAATAGAATTTCATCCTTTCTAATTTATTACTGGAAGTCAAATTAACGATTGATTAATTTGGCTTTTTCTTTCATGATATCTGAGATTTTCCTGTTTTCAATTTTACTTTCAAGCCAAGAAATAATGTCTAGATAAAGGAATGCCCTTTTTTCATAAGTGTTTTTTTCTAATTCAATAAAGCGCGCTCGCATTTTGATAAATTCCTTCTTAATATCACCAGGATAAAAGGAGTTTAAGTTCTTTAAAAATCGGATAATTTCTTTTTGAACCTCATGCAAATCGTTCATTTTTAATAAGAATTTATAAGTAGATTTTAACTGATTTTCTAAATTAAAATCTTTTCCCATTTCATAATGTACTATTAAATATAGAAGACGCGCGAAGCACATCAAATCTTCTCGCATAATAAGATTCTTATTATTAATGATCTTTTCTAAATAATAAATGGATTCGGCATACTTTTCAGTTCCAAAGTAAATGCATGCTATTTTATAGTAAAACATCATCTCATGATGTTCATCAAGATGTTCGCTATGGAGTTGTATTTTTTCTAAAATTTCTGGAATTAAATATTCACTTTCGTCAAAAGTTCCCTCTAGAATGTGATAATTCAATTTATTGTTATACAAGTATAAGAAGGATAAAGACGCAATATTATCATTAACTGGAAAACGAGAGTCTTTAATTGTTTTTTCAAGTAAATCAAGGTACTTTTTGAATTTTGACTTGTATTTTAACATGAACAAGGATTCCAATAAATAATGATTTCCTTTTAAGAAAAATACGGGATTTAAAAAAATCATATTGGGCGTATCATAAAAAAGAGTCACCCATTTGTAGGCATATTTATAACTAGCTAAAAAGTCTTGAACCAAAAAGCTACGCCAAAGATTAGCATTGTAAAACCAATATTTTTCGCGGAAACCAAACTTGCTTTTGTCAAATTTTGAAATGTGTTTGTTGAAATAATCGTCAATATATTTGTATTCATCATCACTTTTTACGTACCCTGTTTTTAACATGATACCATATAGCTGTAGGGATAAATTTGATAATTTACTGGATATTGTGTTACGATAATTCAATTCTTTTGCTTGAATTACTAATTCGTCAGCGCGTCCTTGAATACTACGAGTAATGTATTGAGACTCAATTAATTTTTCAAATTCAACAATTTCAAATGCCATGTATTTTTCATCATTTTCCAAAGCGATAATTTTAGTTTTATCTAAAATTTTCAAACTTTGTTTGTAAAGCCCTTTATTATAGAGGATGGCGGCAAAATCGATTTGTTCTCGTAATTGATACCTTATATTTTGACTTGGAATATTGAGCCGGATACTTACGAGGATTTGTTTGTATAAATAGGACTTAAGATTTGATAATTGTACTTTTTTAATGATACCACTTTTTAAAATAAGCTTTTCATCATAGACTTCTGATTTATCTAAAATGTTGAATAATTCTATAAACTTTGTATTTGAACTAGTCTCAAGTCTGCTCGCAAATATCTTAAATTGTCTTTTTTCAGACTTTGAAAGGGATTTTATTAATACAAATAAGAAATCTTTTTGATGGTTAGCCATTGTAAAATATAGAAGCTTAATTAATTGATTTTTAAATACTTACAAAGCAATTACTTCCTTTATAAGCAGTATATTTCATTAAAATGAGTTTTAATTTAAAGTAATGAAATCTATTTTTGTTATCAAGATGTGAAATTACATTAAATAAATGAAAATGAATAGAGAGAAAGTTCAAATTTTTGATACCACTTTAAGAGATGGAGAACAAGTCCCTGGATGTAAATTAGACACCAAACAAAAACTACTTATAGCAAATAGATTAGATGAAATGGGTGTTGATATTATAGAAGCGGGTTTTCCTGTTTCTAGCCCAGGTGATTTTTTATCTGTTTCTGAAATCAGTAAAGTGGTGAAAAACGCAACGGTTTGTGGACTAACGAGAGCTGTGAAAAATGATATTGATGTTGCTGCTGCTGCTTTAAAATATGCTATGAAACCACGCATTCATACCGGAATTGGAACCTCTAATTCACATATAATTCATAAACTTAACACAACTAGAGAAGATATTATTGTAAGAGCTAAATATGCTGTTTCACACGCTAAATCATACGTCGAGGATGTTGAGTTTTATGCAGAGGATGCGGGTAGAACCGATAATGATTTCTTGGCTCGAGTCTGTGAAGAAGTGATTAAATCAGGAGCTACAGTTTTAAATATTCCAGATACAACTGGGTATTGTTTACCAGAAGAGTATGGTGCTAAAATAAAATATTTAAGAGAGAATGTTAAAGGAATTGAAAATGTAATTCTTTCTTGCCATTGTCATAATGATTTAGGAATGGCTACTGCAAATTCGATTTCGGGAGCTGTAAATGGCGCTAGACAAATTGAATGTACAATTAATGGAATTGGAGAAAGAGCTGGAAACACGGCGCTTGAAGAAGTAGTGATGATCTTTAAACAACATCCTTATTTAAATTTATATACGGATATCGATACCAAACAATTAAATGAGATGAGTCGTTTGGTCTCTGAAAGCATGGGAATGATCGTACAGCCAAATAAGGCTATTGTAGGAGCCAATGCTTTTGCCCACAGTTCAGGAATTCATCAGGATGGAGTGATCAAGAACAGAGCTACATATGAAATCATGGATCCTTTAGATGTTGGCGTCAATGAGTCGTCAATTGTTTTAACAGCCAGAAGTGGTAGGGCAGCGCTAGCTTATCGAGCAAAGAAAGTAGGTTATGAATTAACTAAAGTGCAATTGGATATTATTTATATTGAATTTTTGAAATTTGCAGATATTAAAAAAGA
>CAWURM010000098.1:0-5952 GCA_963924965.1 uncultured Flavobacterium sp. | reverse complement strand
CTTCGCTCTTTGTTTTGCTTCGGATAATGATTTTCCTTTGGCCTCTTTTTCAATTTGAATGTATGCCACTTTTTCGTCTGTTTTTTCTATTCTGAAGCGTACATCATTCGAGTAGATTACGTCATTATCTGTAGAGTCTTGTGTAATTTTAAAATCATCTCTATCGTCTATATTTTTTGCATAGTAATCATTGTGTTTGAATTTAATAAACAAAGTATCAGTAGGTTGTAATACTATGTTTTCTTTATGAACCACTCTTCCATCGATGGCAAAAGCAGATGCTTGCTTTATTCCAATGGATATGGCTAATGCTACTGCAATAATCCAAAGTGCTAGTAAAGTAGACTTTACAATAGTACCCATTGATCTCATATTTGGTGCGAGTAATTTGAAACCCAATACGGTAAGGAAAAAGAAAGGGATACCTACTGCAAAGAACATTAATAAACCAAACGACCAAATAGGGTAGTCAGTAAAATTTCCTGCTTCTACAAAGCTTGACCATGGTAATTCAATCAACGATGAAGACCCCACTGTAAATACACCAATAAGTAAAAAGATCAATGTTGTCAATCCTGTCATTATTAAAAGGATTCCAAGAAATTTTGCAAAGACTTTAAAAACGGATAAGATAAAGTCTCCAAAAGAATTACCGATTTTCCCAGCACCTGACTTTATTTGGTTGCCATATTTATCGTAGTCAACGTTTTTTATCTTGTCGGATACGTTTTCAAATTCCTCTCGAACTTTTTTTTCGATATTCGAAATATTAACAGGTTCTCCCGTCATTTCTAATTTCTCCGATGTTGTAATAGCCTCAGGCGTAACGATCCATAGGATAATGTAAGCCAAAACTCCAGTTCCAAATCCCCATACTGATATGATTAATATCAAACGAATCCATACCGTATCAATCCCAAAATAGTGACCAAGTCCGGATGCAACACCACCAATCATTCCTTTGTCTTTATCTCGATACAGTTTTTTTATACTTCTGTTCGAATGGTTGTTAAAAGATTGGTTTTGATTGTTATTATTATCTTCTTCGATAATGTAGTCTTCAGGTTGTCCCATTACAGTGATCACTTCGTCAACATCTTTTAGACCTACAACATGCTTGTCGCTTTTTTGTTTTTCATTTAGCAATTCTGATACGCGCATTTCGATATCTTTAATGATTTCCTCTTGTCCAGATGAATTCGATAGAGAGCGCTTTATAGCATCAAAATATCGGGTTAATTTTTGGTATGCATCTTCATCTATGTGAAAGAACATTCCGCCTAAGTTTATATTTACAGTTTTGTTCATGACTTTTATTTTTGGTTGGTGATTAGGTTTACGGCATCAGACAATTCCGTCCATGTACCATTTAGTTCGTTTAAAAATGTTTGTCCTATTTCAGTTAGACCATAATATTTTCTTGGCGGTCCTGATGTTGATTCTTCCCAGCGGTAGCTAAGTAATCCGTCGTTTTTTAATCGCGTAAGTAGGGGATAGATGGTGCCTTCTACTACCAGTAATTTTGCGTCTTTTAAAGTGTCTAATATTTCCGATGTGTATGCATCTTTTTCTTTTAAAACAGATAGGATGCAAAATTCGAGAACACCTTTACGCATCTGTGCTTTTGTGTTTTCAATGTTCATAATTTCATTTTTGTTGTTTGATTAAAGTGCTCATTTTTTGATTGATGATTGATGATTATTTTTTTTAGAAGCTTCTTCCTGCTGTACACTTTATCTTTTCCTGGCTAAAAGAGCCAGTAAAAGGATGCCGCTTCCATCAGGGCTGGGGCTTTATTTTATAAACGGAATTGTAATAGGGTATTTAAAACGCTCCCCGTTTGATGTTTTGATAGATGCATAAATGATTAGAAAAAATTCAGATACTTTTAAAACTCCAAACAGGATTACGGCCATTATTCCTATTGTTAATAAGCCCATGTTGTTATCAAAATTAAAATTATTAATAACAAAACTATCCTCGTGTATAATAGCATCAAAAGGAACGTTTTTAAAAATAGTAATGATAAAAACAGGAATTGCTATTGCAATAAGTACTAAGGAGTATAGCAGTAAGCTCAATTGAAAATTTAAAATCTGTTTTCCGTTATGATCCACAAATTCCGATTTGTCTTTTTTTGAAGTCCAAATAAGGATTGGAAAAATATAATTTCCAAAAGGAAAAAAAT
Organism: uncultured Flavobacterium sp.; assembly: GCA_963924965.1. Classification (GTDB taxonomy): domain Bacteria; phylum Bacteroidota; class Bacteroidia; order Flavobacteriales; family Flavobacteriaceae; genus Flavobacterium. The sequence continues at coordinate 3,764 of CAWURM010000098.1, read as the reverse complement.
ATTGTGTTAATGCACTCAAGTGCGTAAAAGTAGCTGCGTTTTTTTCGGTGATTGTTTCCATTTTATTATTGGTTTTGATTGATGATTGAAAGTCCAGAACTAATTTCAATTAGCTTACCTAGTAATTTCTTATGCAAATATATGTTCAAAAGACAGTATCTTGTATCACATAGTACCAAATATTAACATAAAATTAACAATTTAATTTTATATGTACGCATAGTATTTTTTTGTATATTAGCCAAAAATCAAGCAATAATGAATCTTACAGCCTCTAAACTTAATAAATTTTTATTTTTCAAATTGCCAGCCGCATTCTTATGTGGAGTACGCGTAAAGGAAATAGGCGAAAAGGAATGTAGGGTTTCAGTAAAGCACCGTTGGATCAATCAAAATCCGTTCAACTCAATGTATTTTGCTGTTCAAGCAATGGCAGCCGAATTATCAACCGGGGCTTTGGTCATTTATCAAATTCAGAAAAGTGGTAAGAAAATTTCGATGTTAGTGGCCAATAATAAAAGTAACTTTAGTAAAAAAGCAACGGGCCGAATCACGTTTGAATGTAAAGATGGTCATTTAATTGAGAAAGCAATTCAAGAAACCATTGCAACAGGGGAGGGGCAAACTTTTTGGATGAAGTCCATCGGGACTAATGAAGAGGGAATTCAAGTTTCAGAAATGGATTTTGAATGGAGTGTTAGAATAAAATAGAGAATATGTTGTTTACTAGTTTATAAAAAAAGAAGCCTCTACATATTGTAGAGGCTTCTTTTGTTTTATACAATTTCAATTAGCATTTTTTCCCGTCTTTCTTACTTTCCTTAGCATCGCATTTTTTTCCTTCTGCTTTACATTTCATTTGGCATTTGGCTACATCATCAGCACTCATCGCTTTTGTATCTGATCCTTTTGCCATGCAACAAGATTCTTTCTTAGGTTTTTCTTTTTTGGCTGGTTTAGCTTCCTGAGCACTTGCGTTTAAACTAAATAAAGTGATGGCTAAAAGAGTTATAATTTTTTTCATTTTCTGTTTTATTAGATGTTGCTATTTTTGATTCAAATATATAAATATTTTAATTTCAATTTTGTGAATTTTAGTTAAATTAATTTACTACATTTTATGGATTAATTGATAATAATTTTTTTGCTGAAAGTACCATTAGTAGTCTGAACTTTAACGATATAAACCCCTCTACTTACTTTTTTTACAGGTAAATGAATGGCGTCTTGTTTGCGATCTTCGATTTCCCAATTGGTTATTTGCTGCCCTAAAATATTGAAAAGATATACTTTATTGACCAGTGTATCAACGAAATTATTATTGATGTTTATTAATTCTGTTTGATTAGTATAATTCACCAATATTCCTTCATCTAAAATAGTATCGTCTATATTAAAAAGTTTATTTACAAATTGTAATGAAAATCTATTGTTATACGTTCCAATTGGTAGTGAAATAGAATAATCTTTGTTTTTTATATCGTGGTAGATTCCCGTTTCTTTATCGTAAATATAAATTTCTAAAGTATTAGGTATATTCTCTAACGCGTCTATCTTAATTGCCGATTTGCCGTCATTCGCTATAGCTAAACCAAAAGGAATTATTTGGTCGTCATTAAAGTTTTGAATCGCTTGAATAACAAGTTGTAGATCTTCTAATTCCCAGTAGATATCATTCTCATTCGTGTCAAACATTTGCGCGTCATAACCCAGATCAAATTGATTGCTTGTGTTTTCATCCACACCTACTAATAATTGACGGTGTGCACCAACTGCGGAGTCAAAGCCTAATCTGATTTTTGGTCTCTCATCTATTTTTAAACCTTGATCTTCTAAAACAGTCTCTTTTGTATTGGTCTTTTTCATGAAAATAGAATTAACGGGAGACCCGTTCTCTCTTACAAAGATGCGTTGACTGTTTTTGAAAACAATAGAACCTCCTTGTACAGCAGGTATTCCTGTCACGCCTGCTTCTAGGTCTAAATCTCCATCGATAAAGAATCCTTGGCCCACTGGAATATAGCGTTGTGGGATTCGTGTTCCAACTGCACCATTATTTACATTCAATGGATCATTAGCAATGGCCCTAACTCCACCTATTAAAGTGTATGTTGAGTAACCGCCTTCATATTCAGCAAGGATATGATTGTTAGATAATCCAAAGTGGTCCCAAAAGTAAAGCGCCCCACCAAAAGTGTTTTGAGCTCCTCTACAACCTGTACAATCTTTAATATTATCTTTTATAAATTCATTGGCGTCAAGTGCAGACGGATAAGGGTTCCCCACTAAATAGGTTTGATCGATAGCTAAAAATAAAGGAATAGTTCCTGAATTTGGTTTACCACTAAATACATAATTTTGTAAAGTGTCAATTGGATAACTTCCACCTGAACCTTTCATGGTAAATCCTTCCCCAACAGTAATTAAACCAGTACTTCCTTTGTAGGTCCACTGATAATAATTATCCCAATTGGAGTTGGAATCTGGGGTTAGGGAGTTGTATGACCAAATCCATCTGTTACTTGTTTTGATAGGACTCGTTAATGAACCGTCTGCAAAAAACGCACCGTCACCAAAATTTATTGTTTTAGGAATCGCCGTGTCTTTACCATCTCTCAACACATCTGAAGCGGTATAATTTGAATTGGTTACACCTCCACGCTTACTTACCGGCGATGACCAGTAATTATAATTGAAGCTGTTTTGTTTCCCTTGTTGATCGCGTTCTATGTACCCTGTGCTATTTCCTTCCAAGATACTTTCGTTGAATTGAATTGTAATAAAGTTTCCGCCGGGGGTATCATAGGCACCATATCTTTTCTCTAGCAATTGTGATTCACCAATTAAATCGATCTTTCCATCGAGTTTTAAATAGTGAGTAAGCCATAATAAATGTCCAGCATTATTTTCATCTTGAACACCTGAATTCGTTATGATTAATTCGTTCGACACCACAATGAGGCCAAGAAGGGTTACGTCTCGAGTATTTGAAGTTACTTTATGGCTGGTTTTAACAATATTCCAATCTATTGGCTTATTATTTATTCCTAAGCTATTTGGCACATCCCATACAGAAAAATTGGTCCATGTATTATCTGTATCCCAAGTTTGATTATTAATTCTCGTCGTGTATGGAATAGGTGCAGTTTGCTCTTCACTAGTGGTGATATTGCGCAGTCTACCACTTACTCCTTTATAAGCAGCTAAATCACCGCAAACAACATTCATTCTGTAATAGCCTGATAGGTCATTCCAGACTAAGATATTATCTTCGATTTTGTTTAAATCAGCATCTGGACCATAAATTTTGGTTGGTATAACAACACCACCAACATCCGGACCTAATGCCACAATTTCTTGATTCATCATTTGTCTAATCTGTTCTACTGATAATGTTTTATTCCAAATTTTTAGCTCATCGACCCAACCGTTAAAATAGTTAGTAGGAGGACTTGGAGCAGTCTGGTGCATTGCACCTAAAATTGCTTCCACCGTAGTTGCAGTCACAATAGGGGCTGTACCACTTACAGAACCCAATTCTAATCCATCAACGTATAGTTTGTAAACGGATCCGTTAAAGGTAGCTGCTAGGTGATACCATCGACTAGTATCAATCAAATAGGCGCCTGATGTCACTGAACCGGCCCCAGAGCCATTATACCAATTAAATTTTACTTGTCCGTTTACAATACTTAAATCATAACCTTTCGTATTATCAGCTGCGTTTTTTCTTGAAAACACAGTACTTGTATTAGTAACTGAAT
>CAWURM010000097.1:0-3869 GCA_963924965.1 uncultured Flavobacterium sp. | reverse complement strand
ATAATGTATTGGCCTATTAATGTGGGGCAATAGGGAAAAGCATCAAAGCAAATATTTTGTAGAATAAACACCGGAAAAAGAGTCGCGCACATATGCAATAATAGCAATAAAATAGTGTAAGGAATACATTTTTTTATGAGTAATCCAAGACCAATTAAGACCTCGCAAATTCCTAAAATGGGAACGAAAATTTCCGGTCGAAACCAATATACTGTTTCTTCTACTAATTCTCCGGCGGGACTCATACCGAAAATTTTTAAAGCACCAAACCAAATATAAACAAGGGCTAGTGCAATACGCATTACAGTAATGCTGTGTTTTTCCATTTTAAGGCTAAACGAATAATATATAGAGTTGAAAGTGGCTTCCATGATAATTTTTTTTAATTTTTATTTAAAGAAATAGTAGAGTAGAATCTTGTCCGTTGGTAGTTGATATCCAAAAGGCCTAGATCATCATATTTTGCAATAAACGAGTGATGGAATGCTAAAAATAATTACTCATAGTCTTACTCGATTTTTAAGGTTGATAAAAAAGACAACTTAAAAAGTAAGGAAGATGGCTTTATTGAAAAGCATGTTGGTTGTAGATGACACCTATTAAAATAAATGGTGTTATTACATTACACTACTGTAAAAAATTACAAAATGGTCTACTACGATAAGAAATGAAAAATTAAGCGAATTTTGGAGGCGTGTACTGTAAGGATAAGTAGCCCGAATTAAGTTTCAGGTTAGGAGAACTAGTAAATTGCTCGGAGTCTAAATCTGAGTTGGTAGAAAAGTGAAAACATACGGCTGGATTGGGTATGTAATCTTGAATAAACGTTTTTAATAATTTTTTTATTGGTGCATTTTTTGACGGAGTGCTGTCAAACAATTGATTGTCCACAATGTCTTTCAAGTCTTTCCCGATGACATCACCATAGGAATTACGTAGGTAATACAAACTCAAAATGTTGTTCTGAATTCTTTTTTTGAAAATATGATAGCTTTTGTTTTCAATTACAACATTTTCATTCACATATTCAAAATCAGTGTCTTCTATGAAGGAATATAATGTAGCATTTAATTCAATTACTTGAAACTCGGATTCGGGAGTTTTTTCTATAGCCGAAACCCATGCTTGCTCATCATGTTGCGCAAACATTAAATAGTATCCTAGTGCATTGTAAAACAATGTTACTAACAAGAATAAGGATGCAATTCGTTTCATAGGCTTCGAAAATATAAAAACTATTTTATATTTTTTATTTTTTTATTTTTTTATTTCGGTTTTTGCAAGTTTTATGCTAAATCATAGATAAATCAGCTCTTTTGTTGTTAAATTATGCAAGAAATTGGCGATTAATTAAAATGGTGATTTTAATTCTTCTAAAGTTGTTTATTTTTGTCCAGTATGAATAAATTCCCTGAAAAATTATCAGATAAACTCGAGATCCGTATGCAAAACAATGCATTAAGGCAATTACCATCTTCAATGGGTTTAATTGATTTTGCGTCCAATGATTATTTGGGAGTTTCTCAATCGGAAACGATTTTCAATACAACACATCATTTTTTAATTGAAAATGGCATTATTCAAAATGGAGCAACTGGTTCCAGATTATTGTCAGGGAATCATAAAGTGTATCAACAAACCGAAGATTATATCGCTCAGTTCCATCAATCAGAGTCGGCTTTGATATTTAATTCGGGTTACGATGCCAATGTAGGTTTTTTTAGTTCGCTTCCGCAAAAGGGTGATCTAATACTGTATGACGAATTATGTCATGCTTCCATTCGGGACGGAATTCAATTATCGAATGCCAAAGCGTACAAGTTTATTCATAATGATTTTGAAGATTTAGAAAGGTTAATTGCTCGAAACCCAAACACGACTGTCTACATTGTCACCGAAAGTGTTTTTTCGATGGATGGAGACACACCCAATTTAGAAGAGTTAGTTGCTGTTTCAAATAAGTACAATTGTTATTTGATAGTTGATGAAGCACATGCGCTGGGTGTTTATGGTGATAAAGGAGAAGGATTAGTTCAAATGCTCAATTTACAAGAACAAGTATTTGCTCGAATAATGACTTTTGGCAAAGGATTAGGTTGCCATGGTGCAGCAGTCCTTGGTTCTTTAGAATTAAAAAGCTACTTGGTTAATTTTGCTCGAAGTTTTATTTATACCACGGGTTTGTCACCTCATTCTGTTGCCACAATCTTAATTGCATATCAGTTTTTAGAGATTGAAAAAGAAAATATTCAAAAACTAAGAGGAAATGTTATTCACTTTAACCAACAAAAAATGTTGTTGGGTTTAAAGCCAATGTTTGTGCAATCCAAATCGGCAATCCAATCAGCGATTATTCCAGGTAATGAAAAAGTAAAATCGATCGCAAAGGTATTTCAAGAAAAAGGTTTTGATGTAAAAGCAATATTATCTCCTACCGTTCCAGAAGGACAGGAACGACTTCGTTTTTGTTTGCATAATTTTAATTCGAAAGATGACATTACTGCAGTGCTGGTTTTATTGAGTAAATTTCTTTTTCATTAGATTTTTTTTATTCCTTGTAAAAAAAATCATTGTGTAACCCCGTGTTTTTATTGGGTTTCAAAAAATAAATTTAAATTTTTTGTAACGTTTTACTTGTTTAATTACTTACGAGTAGTAATCAAATAAATCAAAAACCATGAAAACAAAATCAAGTTCCAAAAATCAAGTAAATAGCAGGATTATTTTATTATTTATTTCAACTATAGGATTAAGTTATGGATTAGTGCGGTATTTTGTCTACGATAAATTAAGCACAGCATTTTTACTAATCATGAGCTTATTTTTTGTAAGAGCTATCGCTTCTTTTTTTAGAAATAAATACACAAAATAAATACTGAGTTTCAATTATCAAATCAATCATCAATCAAAAATCAAATTATTATGAAAAAATTATTTAAATCAATCGCAGTAGTAGCACTAGTATTAATTTCCAGCGGTGTTTTTGCACAAGCAAAAAAAGCGGCCTCAGTGCCGTTAAATGAAAAATCGCTGTTATGGGAAATTTCAGGAAATGGATTATCTAAATCTTCTTATTTATATGGGACGATTCATATGATCTGTGGGAATGATTATTTTCTATCTGATAAAACTAAGAAAGCTTTTGATTCTACTGACAATTTAGTCTTAGAAGTTAATTTAGCCGATCCAAAAGAAATAAGCAGTGCTCAGCAGTTTATATATGGAAAAGAACCATTAAGTAAAACATTGAGCCCGCAACAATTGAATGATCTTGATGTTTTGTTACAAAAGAGAACAGGGATGACAGTCAAACAAGTTGATAAATTCAGTATAATGGCAGTAATGAGTTTGATTACTATGAAATCCTTTGGCTGTGCTGATATGAAAATGTATGAAATGGAATTTATTGAAATGGCTAAAAGCTCCAGTAAAAGTATTGCTGGTTTTGAAACACTTCAAGCGCAAAATGATTTTTTAAGTAGTGCTTATACGGATGCGGAGGTAATAACAATGTTGCAAGGGTCAAATGATGATGATGCGAAAAAGTTAGTTCAAAATTATATTCAAGAAAACCTTCCAGAAATATATAAAGGGCTTACGGCTTCAAAAGCGATGAATGAAAAAACTAGAAAAGTGCTATTAGACGTTAGAAATGAAAACTGGATTGTGAAGATGCCGAATATCATGAAAGAGAAAAGTACCTTTTTTGCTGTAGGAGCGGGTCATTTATTAGGGGAACAAGGTGTTATTAATTTATTGAGAAAAAAAGGGTATACTGTTAAACCTGTTTTGAACTAATATCATTTTGAAAGAGAAAGAACCAGAATTTTTAAACCGGATTGCAAAGCACAAAGGAATTTTATATAAAG
>CAWURM010000096.1:0-5466 GCA_963924965.1 uncultured Flavobacterium sp. | reverse complement strand
TACCTACAGCTATCCTTATAATATGACATTAGGAGCTGTTCAAGATATGAATTTGATTCAAAAAGTAGGAGAGCAAATAGGAGATCAAAGTAAACGACTGGGACTTCAATTTAACTTCGCTCCTGTACTAGATATTAATACGAACCCCAATAATCCTATTATTGGGTTTCGTTCTTTTGGAGAAGACAAATACAATGTTTCTCAAAGAGCTATTGCGTTACTCAATGGAGTTCAAAGTAAAGGTGTATTTGCAACTGGGAAACATTTTCCCGGTCATGGTGATACCGAAACTGATTCTCATAAAGGATTACCAACGGTTCATTTTTCAAAAGACAGACTTGAAATCATGGAGTTCTTTCCTTATAAAAAAGCATTCGAAGCCGGGCTCTCCTCTGTAATGGTGGCGCACCTCAATGTGCCTAGTTTGGAAGCGAGACCTAATTATCCCTCTTCTATTTCTTATAACGTAGTAACTAATATTCTTCAAAAAGAATTAGGGTTTAAAGGCCTTATTTTTACGGATGCATTAAATATGAAAGCGGTTAGTAGTTCCAAACAAACAGGAGAGATTGAATTAGACGCTTTTATGGCGGGGAATGATATTTTATTGTTTCCGGAGAACGTCCCGATTGCCGTTGAGATGCTAAAAAAAGCATTTACGGATTCTTTGTTTACCAAGGAGCGATTAGATTTTTCAGTTATGAAAATATTGAAATTTAAATATTTAGCAGGTTTAAATTCGTATCAACCAATAGCAATTGAGAATCTATACCAAGACTTAAATTCGACCAAAAATGAGGCCTTGCAATATCAAATTTATGAAAATGCAATTACCGTTTTGAAAAACGATTCGGCTATATTACCTATAAAAGATTTGGAAAATCAAAAGATTGCTTATGTAAAAATGGGCGATGCAACAAACAGTACTTTTATTTCAACTGTGAAAAAATATACAGAGGTCATTGAAATCACAGATTCTAATCTGGATAGTTTACAGTTAAAATTAAAACCGTTTACTACTGTAATTGTTGGGTATCATAAGTCGGATGTTGCGTTTAAAAATCATGATTTTAAACCATCAGAACTGATTAAGTTAGCAGCGTTAGCCAAAAATAATAATGTAATTCTGGATGTTTTTGCTTCTCCATATTCCTTAATTCCTCTTTCTAGTATTGATAATCTGAAGGGGATAATTGTTTCCTATCAAAATAGTTCCATTGCTCAAGAAGTTTCGGCTGAATTGATTTTTGGTGCCATCAGTGCCAAAGGAAAATTACCTGTTTCTATTTCTAATAGTTTTAAAGTCAATTTTGGTTTAACAACAGAAAAATTAAATGTTTTGGGTTTTACTGCGCCACAAAATGTAGGAATGAATCCTGTTATTTTAGGTAAAATTGATGATCTTGCTAGAAAGGCTATTAATGGAAAAATGACACCGGGGGTGCAAATTTTGGTCGCCCGAAACGGAAAAGTAATTTATCAAAAATCGTTTGGCAGTCCAACCTATGACTCTACTATAAAGGTGACTAATTCAGATGTTTATGATGTAGCTTCACTGACTAAAATACTTTCTACATTACCCAATGTGATGCTGCAGTATGATTATCAAAAAATAAACATGGAAACGAGATTGGATTCCATGCTGCCAATTTTTAAAAACTCCAATAAGGCTGACATTCATTTTAAAGAATTATTGTCTCATTATGCACAATTACAACCTTGGATACCTTTTTATAAAGCTACAATAGATAAAAATGGGAATCCACTAGATACGTATTATAAAAAAGTGGCAGAACCGAATTTTTCAATCAAAATTGCGGACAGCTTGTTTTTAAGGTCGGATTATACGGATACGATTATGAAATTAATTGTGGACAGTAAATTATTACCTCAAAAAAAATACAAATACAGTGACTTTACCTTTATGATTTTAAAGGAATATTTAGAAAACACTACGGGTAAGAAATTAGATGTGTTAAGTACTGAGAATTTCTATAAACCTCTTGGGACTAACAATACACTGTACAATCCCATTGGGAAAATCAGTAAAAATAGAATAATACCAACAGAGATTGACACCTATTTTCGCCATCAGATCATTCAAGGGTACGTCCATGATATGGGCGCTGCTATGGAAGGTGGGGTTGGAGGTCATGCAGGTATTTTTTCTAATAGTATGGATGTTGCTAAAATTATGCAGTTGTACTTACAGAAAGGGAATTATGGAAATCGACAGTACTTTTCTGAAAAAACATTTAATGATTTTAACACCTGTTATTTTTGCTTAGAAGGCAATAGGAGAGGAGTGGGGTTTGATAAGCCACAATTAGGAAGCAGCGGCCCCACTTGCGGTTGTGCATCGATGACGAGTTTTGGTCACACTGGTTTTACCGGTACCATGGCATGGGCTGATCCTGAAACCGAAATAGTCTACATATTCTTATCGAATCGAACTTTTCCAGCTGAAGCTGCTAATAAGTTATCAAAAGAAAATATACGCGAAGACATTCAAGAATTAATTTATCAAGCCATTGAGAATTGATTTTTAGAATGAAAAACTATTAAATTAAATAAGGATAGTGAAGCTGCATTTTTTGATTAAAAATAGAATAGCATCGCTATTTTCATTAAATTCGTGTTATTAAAATATACCCATGAAAATTGCAATTGTTTGTTATCCCACATTTGGAGGAAGTGGTGTCGTAGCTACAGAGTTAGGACTTGAATTAGCTAGGCTTGGTCATGAAATCCACTTTATTACTTATAGTCAACCAGTTCGTTTAGCATTGTTAAATCCCAATGTTCATTATCACGAAGTGAATGTTCCTGAATATCCTTTATTCCATTACCAACCCTATGAATTAGCATTGTCTAGTAAATTAGTAGACATGGTTAAACTTCATAAAATTGAAATTTTGCATGTGCATTATGCTATTCCTCACGCGTATGCGGGATATATGGCGAAACAAATGCTTAAAGATGAGGGGATTGAGATACCTATGGTTACTACATTACACGGGACAGATATTACTTTAGTTGGGAATCATCCTTTCTATAAACCAGCAGTGAGTTTTAGCATCAACAAATCAGATGTAGTGACCTCTGTTTCTCAAAGTTTAAAAGAGGATACTTATAAATTATTCAATATCAAAAGAGACATTCATGTCATTCCTAATTTTATCGAATTAGATAAAAACAATAACGATCCAAGTATTGCTTGCCATCGCTCTGTAATGGCTAAGCCAAGTGAACGTATTATTACGCACATCAGTAATTTTAGAAAAGTAAAAAGAATTCCGGATGTAATTAAAATATTTTTTAAAATTCAAAAAGAAATTCCTGCTAAATTGATGATGGTGGGCGATGGACCTGAAAAAGAAGTGGCCGAGTCTTTATGTCAAGAGTTGGGGATTTTAGATAAAGTAATCTTTTTTGGGAATAGTAATGAGATTGATAAAATCTTAAGCTATACAGATTTGTTTTTATTACCATCTGAAACAGAGAGTTTTGGACTTGCTGCCCTTGAAGCTATGGCATGGAGTGTTCCGGTGATTTCTAGTAATTCGGGAGGTTTGTCAGAAGTTAATTTTGATGAAATTTCAGGGTATTTAAGCGATGTTGGAAATACTGATGAAATGGCTTCGAACGCATTGAAGATTTTAAAAGATGATGAAACACTAGCGAAATTTAAAGAAAATGCGTTGTCTGTTGCAAAGAAGTTCGATATCAAAAACATTTTGCCGCTCTATGTAGAATTATATCAAAAAGCAATTAAAAAATATTCCAAAAAAAATAAATTTTTGAGAGAAACTAAAAAGGAATAACTTTTTTGAATCAATATAAAAAAATGAAAAAAATCGCAATTACGGTATTTAGCTTGGTTTTGTTTTCCTGCGGATCTACAGCTACTAAGGATACAGGAAAAAAAGTGTTATATGAGGTTTTGACTCAGCAAGAGGATGGAGGGGGAAATATTCATTTTTTCGAAATTCTTTCGGAACCAAATGAAATTAAGATGTTGCAAAATGATAAAAAATTGAGGAATAAAATCAGTCCTGTTGATGTTCAGCAATCCAATTTTGTTATTTTAAATATGGGAGAAAAGAACACTGGAGGATATAGTATTGCTGTTGAAAATGTTGTGGAAACAGATAAAAATGTAATAATTACAGTCAAAGAAACAGAGCCTGAACCAGGAACGATGGTTACTCAAGGATTTACGTATCCATTTTGTGTAGTTAAAATAAATTCGAAAAAAGAGATTATTATCAAGTAAAAAAAAATGCCACTATTTCTAGTGGCATTTTTTATATAGTAAAACTAAGTTTTAGAATTGGTATCTAACACTTAAAGCGATATCTGAACCGTAATTGTTTTTGTAATATCCGTTTCCACCAAATTCTGGTCTGAAATCCAAAGATACTAACAAAGGAATGTCAAAGTTGTATTCCAATCCGATATCTCCTGCAGCAAAAGCAAAAGTATCATTATAGTGTGCTCCGCCATTATCGTAGCTATAACTACCTAATCCACCACCTACACCAGCATACCAGTTGAAGCCACCGTCAATGTTCCATACCCATTGGTATAAACCAGCTAATTTTATAGCATTATCATCATAAGTATTGTTGTTAAAATTACTTCTATTTCTCCAACCTAAATCTAGTTCTAATCTATTATTGCTTGACAACGCTCTTTGATAAGAAAGTTCTCCTCCAAATCCACCATTATCTCCAAAACGAAGACCTAATGCATTTTTCGAAATATCTTGTGCCTGTGCGCTAAATGCTAAACCTATTAGCATAACAGCAGATAAAATAATTTTTTTCATATGTTAATTTTTGTTTTGACAAATTTACGATACAACTCAAACGATTCTTTTATACTTTAATTGTAATTTGTTATATAATTTACATATTTGTGAAAAATTTGGGATGCATCATTTATTGTTTCTGTTTAATAATTCATATTAAAACTTCAGTTAAAACTTTTTCTTGCCAATTCTTGTACATTATTTATCGAGCTATTATTCAGTGATTTAAAAGTTCGTTACTCAAAAGATCTTCCATTTCAAAAAGGTTTTCTTCCTTTAAATAATCCATTTCATTATATTGGTATAGCTTCCAGCGTTTTTTATTGTATTCTAATGCAGTTAAATTTTCTACCCAATCTCCTGAATTCAAATACAAGGTTTTTCCGTTTTTGTTTGTTTTTTCTATGATTTTGGGTTCATGTATATGTCCACAAATAACATAGTCATATTTTTTCTCTATTGCTATTGCTGTAGCTGTTTCTTCAAAATCAGATATATGTTTTACCGCTTTCTTTACACTTGCTTTTATTTTTTTTGAAAAAGAATAGGGTTCTTTCCCCATTTGTTTTAAAAACCAGTTGACAAAACGATTGAGAAGAATTAGATAATCATACCCTATACCCCCTAATTTAGCTATCCATTTAGCATGATGT
>CAWURM010000095.1:0-8135 GCA_963924965.1 uncultured Flavobacterium sp. | reverse complement strand
ACCTTTGGCGCTTTTTCCGTGGTTTCTTTAATTTTTGTTTGCGATTTTTTAGTTGTAGTTTTTCTTTTATCGCTTGCAGCTTGGTTTTTAGCATCCTTCCCAGCATCTACTTTTACAGTAGTTTTTGCGGCTTCTTTTTTTACGGCTATAGTAGCTTTCCTTTTTTCGTTTGTGGCTTGCTGCTTCGCTTCTTTCTCCGCGTCAACTTTTGCTTTTACCGCTGCTTCTTTCTTAGTGGCAATAGTAGCCTTTCTTTTTTCATTCGCCGCTTGCTGTTTAGCTTCTTTTTCAGCCTCCACTTTGGACATTGATTTGTCTACTTTTTCTGTTTTGGCTTTAGTAGCTTTCTTTTTAGTCACAGTTTCTTGTGCATAAAAACTGTTCGATAGCATAAATGCTAAAGACAGTAATAAAATTTTTTCCATAATGATTTGATTTTTAGGATTAAAGAATAAAAGTAATGAATTAATCATCACAAAATAAAACAACAATAATTGAGCCACTTAAATTAAAAGTAAGCTCTTAATTGTATGTTGCCAGTATGAATGGCTCGGCTAGATTCACTCTTTCTCCCTTGATAATTCAAGTTAATATCTAAGAACTCCGTAATGTTCTTTTGTAATAGTAATCGCCAGGTGATATTTTGTCCTTTTTGTAATCCTTCCAGCATTTGAAAGCCTACTGAGGAGAATTCATTACCGGTGTATTTGTTTTGGTAAAATGAAATTTCTCCATTCATTGTAATGGCTTTAGAATTGGCATAGGAGAAAGAAGTTCCTAATCGATTTTGCAGTAAAACCTCTAAATTTCCAATGATATTTTCTTTGTTTTGCAATTCATAAAATATATCCCAGCTGGTATTTTTGGAGAATAAATAACTAATTTTTGGAGCCAAATGATATCCTGTGATGTTGTAATTTTTTTCGGGAAAATTCTCTGATAGTATTGAAGTTTGTATGGTTTTAGCAAATGCACTTAGTAGCCAGTTTTTTTGATACAAATGGGAATATTGTAATTGATGCGAATTATTTTCGGATTCTTGTGATCCAATAGAAAGTAAATTTTTTGCTTGATTTTGAAGATAAGTATAGGTTACTGAATGATGCTGTTTACCTCTGTTGTAAAACAGAGTATTTCTAAAACTAGAACTTAACCCCAATGCATTCTCTTGTGAAGATTTAAAAGGATTAAAATCAAAATTGGCTCCTTCGTTTTTAATTTTTCGATCTATAATAAAAGAAGTTTGATTATAAAAATAGGAAAGGATTCGTTTAAAACCAGTTTCATTTTGCCATTGATTAGGATTCAATAGTAAGGATTGCGAAAACTTTGTTTGATGTGTTTTTATATAGATTCTATTGGGTAAATAGACCCGAATGTATTTCGCTTGATCAATAAAAGCGGCAATTTCAAACTCTTGTAATTCTTGTATGGTGTTATTGTTATAATCATTCCAGGTATACACCCCTTGCCCAGCTGCAACTTCTAAATAAGTAAATTCTTGCTGAGGAAGAGTGCCTGAGTTCGTTTCATAGGAACTCGTGCTTTGCATCAATTGATTAAAAAATCGATCATTATATACGATACGAGAGTTTAAGGAAGGCTCTCTTTTTTTTGACTCGTCAGTATAGTCCAGTACTCTATAGTTAGCGTAAACTGATAAATCACTTTTGCTGGTTTGAATTAATTTAGACTTTAAATAGTAGTTTTGGGAGCTATTGACTCTTTGCAATTGATTGTATTGGATACTGTCATTTACACGCTTTAAAAATCCTAATTGAACAAAGACTGCAGTGCTATCCCCTCGTCCAGCGAATAACCCGTATTCAGAAAATTTTTGACTTAATGGTGTAAACTGATTCGTTGATTTGTACTTTTCTTGATTGTCCTCTAATCGCTGGTTGCTTCCTATCCAGTTTTTATCAAAATGATAGCGTATTTGAGATTGGCTTCTTATGAACGTAGAGGAGTAAGGAATTGCATCACTTTTTAAGTAACTACTTTGATTTTTAAAGCTCCAATTATGAACTTGAAATTGAGCTTTTAATAGGTGCCTATTACCTGAAAAACTATCTGAAAAGTCAAGTTTTTCAAATTGATAATTGATTAAACCATTCGTTTGCTGTTTGATATTTGGATTGGAATAAAAATGTAAGCCGGATACTAATAAACTTTGATTGCCAATTGCGGCACTTCCTAGGTTCCAGTCTCGGTCAAATTCTATAGTAAAAAGACGTTCTACAGTTTTAAAGTTTTTTTGAGTAAATTGATAATTTGTGTAAGCATCAAGGATCCATTTTTTTGAAAAAATGCGTTGTCTAGTATTTATTTTAGCGCTTAATCCATTATTATTGGCATCATCAATAGGCGAGAATAAATTTTGATCATTATTGCTTATCCCTAATTCGAAATCTACTATAGTTTTTTCAGAAGGATTGTATTTTCCTAAAAAAGTGGCTAACTGAATTTTTGTAGGAGCTACTAGTTGAATAATAGGTTCGTAATCTCCCTGCGGGATAGAATTTATAGCAGCAATATATTCATAAATCCTATTAAGATTTGATGAATTTTTTAAAATGTAATTTCCCTTATTTAAACCTACGGGACTGAATCGTACATTGAATAATTCTTCCTGCGAATCATTGGAATATTCAAAAAATTCAACTCCATTCACTATTTTTTTTACATAGAGAACTTTGTTATTCGAAAAACTATCGGCGTAGGCCGATGGAGCTACCATTAAACTAGTATTGTCTCCAGAATTTACTAAAATTTGTGCTTGTTCCGGGGATAAATTTTGTTGTAATGGTTGGTTTTTTATATCATTTTCCGAATACAAATAACTGCCAAAACTCCATTTTTTGCTTTCATGGGTTGCCCCAGCATAAGTAACAAGTCGGGTATAATTTCGATCAGAATATTGATACTCGATCGCAATTCGCATTTCGGAAGTTATGGTGAAAAGTGGAGTAAAGACTATTTCACCAGCATTGTAATCAATAGTATAGTCGTTGTTTTCTCCTCTTTTAAGTAAATTCCCATTGACATACACTCTTTCAGAACCAGAAACAACTAGAACATAAAGCTCCCCGTTTTGTCCTTTCAATTTATAAGGCCCTTGATTTCCTTCTTTACCAATAAAATTACTCTTGGCATATTGTCCCTTTACTAGTGCGGCAGAAGCAAAAATGCTGGTTTTATTTTCGTCCTCTCCAAACTCAAAATAGGTTGAGATCCCTTGTACTTTTTTATTAAAATTAAGGAATTGAGAAGTATGATTTTCGAGAAAAACATCGCCCGCTCTGATATTCCACTTGTCGCTATACAGTTCCATGAAAATGTTGTCAAACTGATCTAATTTTTGGGAATAACCGCCGTCCTGTAAAGGAATGTTGCTGTCTTGAAGGGAAGCTTTTAAATTTACTTTTTCAGATATTTTTCCCGTGATTTGCAAGTCTAAATTGGAGTTTAAAACTGTATTTTGATTGTTTCCTACAGTAAATCCACGCGTAATGCTTCCAGAAGTAGTTAAACCATCAAAAGGAATGTTTTTAGGGCCTAAATTGGGTTCGATTCGATATAACTTCTCTGAATCGATGTCAGCACTTACCAGTCGGCTGGAGTCATAAATTTGATATTCTTTGGTTATGAATTCGGGATATTTCAAATAAAACGCAGTGACGGAATCTAGGCTTGTAGCAACTTCAGTTTTCAATAAGATTGTTCCTTTTTTGAAGTCTACTTTGTAAAAAGTACTATCTATTAAACCGTTTTTAGTGTCTAGTAATTGAAAAAAACTGGAGTTTAGACTTTCGCTTTCTATTTGAATAGTATCTCTAGAAGTTGCAAGTTTCTTCTTAGTATATAATGATGCTCTATTTTCCTGGGAATACATCCCAGAGAAACAGAACATCACAAATACTAGTAGTGTTTTTTTTAACATAAAGAGAATAACGTCTAGATGTCAAAAGTAGTGTATTCTATATAATTTTGGTAATGGTAATACTGTAGCCGTAATGAAAGTATATTAATTTTCGCTTGTTACAATTTGCATTGTTTCTGTACTTACCTGTTTTAAAATAACATTTTTTCCTTCCTCTACAGTTTGTGCAGCAGCATCATTAAAATGTCTGATGGTGTATAGCGTAACATTTTTGCTAAAGTCAACTTTAAATTTCTTAGATAAAATGGCATTCATCTCTGTGAAATTATCAAACTTATCTTCAACGCATACAGAGAAACTAATTGCTGAATTCTGAATCAAATTTACTTTTAATTTAAATTGATGGAAAAGAGCAAAAATCTCACTGATATTTTCTTCCATGATAAATGAAAAGTCAATGGAAGAAAGTGAAATTAATAATTGGTTTCTTTTTACGATGAAGCAAGGTAAATAAGGTTCTAGAACTACCCCTTTTGACACGCTCGTTCCTTTTAATAAAGGATTTATAAATGACTTTACATACAAAGGAATTTCCTTTTTCTGTAAAGGTTGTAATGTTTTTGGGTGGATAACAGTTGCGCCATAAAAAGCTAGTTCAATCGCTTCGCGATACGAAATTTGGTTTAATAAACTGGCATTTTCAAAGTATCTTGGATCTGCGTTCATGACACCAGGAACATCTTTCCAGATTGTTACACTCTCAGCATTTAAGCAATAGGCAAAAATGGCAGCAGTATAATCAGACCCTTCACGTCCTAATGTGGTTGTAAAGTTATTATCATCTGACCCTAAAAATCCTTGTGTGATATTTAAAATTTTTCTTTTTACATTTTTCGAAATATTTTTTTGAGTTAGTTCCCAATCTACTTCGGCATCTCTGTAATTTGAATCAGTTTTTATAAAATTTCTAACATCGATCCACTGTGTTTTTATTCCCATGAAATTCATGAAGTGACTCAGAATGGTAGTTGAAATTAATTCACCGTAGCTTACAATTTGATCATAAACAAAATTATAATTTGGCGATTTATTATGTGATAAGAAAAATTCTAAATCAGTAAATTGGATATTGACAGCTGCAAAAACCTCATGTTTATCATCTTCAAATAAATCCAATAAAATTTGATTGTGGTATTTTTTAACTTCTTGCACAGAAGATTGCAATTCTGCCGATTTGTCAAAATAGTTCTTGATAACCAGTTCGAGCGCATTAGTTGTTTTTCCCATAGCCGAAACTACTAATAAAACATCTTCGTAACCTACTTTTTGTAAAACGTCATAAACGTTTTTAATTCCTTCAGCATCTTTTACAGAAGCTCCACCAAATTTGAATACTCTCATAATTATTTATTAAATAATGTAATCTTATAATTTATTTCAACTTGTTTTCAATAAAGTCATTTATTCCTGCTTCATCCATTTGGACTACATCCCAATCTCGTAATACTTTGGCCCCTGATTTTTCATAAAAATCAATAGCAGGGGTGTTCCAGTCCAGAACATTCCACTCAATTCGTCGAACTTGGTCTTTTTTTCCTTGTTTTATAATTTCAGAATATAATGCATATCCTAAACCTGTTCCACGCATTTTGTCTTTAACTACTAAATCTTCTAAGTGAATGGTTTTTCCTTTCCAAGTTGAATATCTGTAATAGTAAAGTGCAATACCTACAATTTCCGAATCTACTTCAGCAACAAAGACATTAAATAAGGGGTTTTCACCAAAACCATCTCGCACCAAATCATCAGCTGATATTAAAACAGCGTCTGGTTCATTTTCAAAAATAGCTAATTCTTGAATAAGGTCAAGTACCCCAACCATATCTTCTGCTTTTCCTCTTCGAATATTCATAAATTCTTATATTTAAAGTTCTTTTTTTTAAAAAGTGTTTTTTTAACCTTTATTAATTCAATATTTTACACAAATATACAATAGACACAAACTAAGTAAATTTTATTCGATTCATTTTCACAAAAAAAGCGATATTTGTGACTTCAAAAAAAACAACTACAACGATTTCGTAATGAAAGAACGCAACACAACTCTAGGAGAATTTATTATTGAAAACCAAAATGCCTTTCAATATTCGTCGGGCGAATTATCACGTATTATTAATTCCATTAGATTGGCGGCGAAAGTTGTCAATTATAAAGTGAATAAAGCGGGACTTGTTGATATCGTTGGGGCAGCTGGTGAACAAAATATTCAAGGAGAAGATCAGCAAAAATTGGATGTTTATGCCAATGAAGTATTTATACAAACATTGATAAACCGCGAGATTGTTTGCGGGATTGCCTCCGAAGAGAATGATGAGTTTATCACCGTTGAAGGAAGTGATAACAGTCATAATAACAAATACGTGGTATTAATGGATCCCCTTGACGGCTCCTCTAACATCGATGTAAATGTTTCGGTTGGTACTATTTTCTCAGTTTATAGAAGAATAACTCCTATAGGTACTCCAGTTACTTTAGAAGACTTCTTGCAGCCAGGAACAAACCAAGTTGCAGCAGGATATGTGATTTACGGAACATCGACCATGATAGTTTATACTACAGGTCATGGAGTAAATGGTTTTACATTGAACCCGGCCATTGGTACGTTCTATTTGTCACATCCAAATATGAAGTTTTCAGAAGACGGTACCATCTACTCGATCAATGAAGGTAATTATATCCATTTCCCACAGGGAGTAAAAAATTATCTTAAATACTGTCAGTCTGAGGAAGGAGATAGGCCGTATACTTCTCGTTACATAGGAAGTTTAGTTTCGGATATTCATAGAAATATGATAAAAGGAGGGATTTATATTTATCCTACGAGTTCCAAAGCACCAAAAGGTAAATTAAGATTGTTATACGAATGCAATCCAATGGCATTTATTGTCGAACAGGCAGGAGGAAAAGCCTCTGATGGTTTCAATCGAATCATGGAGATAGAACCTACAGAGTTGCATGAAAGAGTACCTTTCTTTTGTGGAAGCTACAATATGGTTGAAAAAGCAGAAGAGTTTATGCTGGAAGCCAAATTGAGCAAATATTAATAAAAAAAAGCTTCCGATATTTCGGAAGCTTTTTTTTTTATTTAGTTGTTTGTTTTTTCTGCTTTCTCAATCTCTGTTATGAAAGTATCTAAATCTGCTTTTTCATCGGCTAATGAAAGTGCAGTTGCAACAACAGCTTTTACGTTTTCTGGGGTAAAACCTATTCCTAAGCTCAGTTTTTCTAGCATGACCTCTTGATTGTCACCTAGGTGATGATCAACATTTACAATTCGAGCCAAATCAAATAAACGCTCAATTCTTTGAGAGTTTAAGTAAGGAGGATTGATTGGATATTTCGTTGGGTTCTCTAATATTTCTTCATGCTCAGCTGCAGAAATTTCAAGTCTTATAGCTAATTTATCTAAAAATATTTTTTCTTCTGGCGCGAAAACACCATCCGCTAATGCTAATCGTACTATAGAAGCAAAGTGACCTTTGTTTCTTTGTTTGAATTCGTTATCAAATAAATCTGAAAATGACATAGTTAATTTTTTATTTATATCTCACAAAGATAATTCAATTTTTAAATTATTAATTTTCTTTTTAATTTTTCTTTAACAACCTACGTTTTTTATTATTCTAATTGAGATTTCAAATCATAAATTTTCAAAATAAGTCGTAAGTTTACAACCCCTTTATCAATTTAATATAAAAAACCTATGTCAGATTTTTGGATTTATTTTCAAATAGGATTAAAACATGTTTTAGATATAAATGCATACGATCATGTTTTGTTTTTAATCGCTTTAGCAGTGCCATTCTCTTTTAAAGATTGGAAGCGCATTTTGCTTTTAGTGTCGCTTTTTACAATTGGACACACTATGGCTTTGATTCTTTCTGTTTTTGGGATTATAGCTATCAAGGTAAGCGTAGTAGAATTGTTGATTCCTATTACTATTTTAATCACAGCACTATTTAATCTTTTTACTGCTGGAAAATCTAATAAAAAAGAAAGTGTCAACCTCATTTTCTTTATTGTGCTTTTCTTCGGAATTGTTCATGGTTTGGGGTTTTCAAATTATTTTAAATCCATTCTTGGCGGGACAGCAACGTCTAAGTTATTGCCTTTAGGGGAATTTGCATTAGGGATTGAGACTGCTCAATTGGTAGTTGTTTTTGTTGTTTTGATTTTGTCCTACATCATGCAA
>CAWURM010000094.1:0-16065 GCA_963924965.1 uncultured Flavobacterium sp. | reverse complement strand
CCTAAAGAATATGTGGGGAATTTTGAACGATTTACAAAAGTGGCTGATATCGTAATTACGGGTCATTTTCATGGTAATGATGCACCAGATATTTTAACTAGAGAAATGCTTCAAGCTAAAGATTGTCATATCAAGGTAATTGGTGACGTATCTTGCGATATTAATGGACCCATTGCATCCACCCTGAGAGCGTCAACAATTGAAAGTCCAATATATGGATATTTACCATCAGAGCATAAAGAAGTAGAAGTTTTTCATCCTGCAGCTATTGTGGTTATGGCTGTGGACAATTTACCATGCGAGTTACCTAAAGACGCAAGTGAAGGATTTGGAATGATGTTTATGGAACATGTTATTCCTTCTTTTTTTAATAATGACAAGGAAGGCATTCTAGAACGAGGAAAAATGACTGAAAAAGGAAAATTAACCGAGAGATTTAGTTATTTACAGGACTATCTAGATGGCAAATAATTTTTTAAGATAAATTATTTTTTTATTCTTATCAAAAAAATAATACGAATATAAAACCCTGATTTGTTGCAGCACTTCAGGGTTTTTTATTTTAATCGTCCTACCATGTCCACTGGTTTTACCCATGCATCAAAATCATTAGCAGTTACATACCCAAGACGTACCGCTTCTTCTTTTAAAGTAGTTCCATTTTTATGGGCTGTTTGAGCAATTTCGGCTGCTTTGTAGTACCCTATTTTTGTATTTAAAGCGGTTACAAGCATTAATGAATTGTTGACTAATGCTGTAATTCGCGGATAGTTGGGTTCAATTCCTAGAGCACAATGTACATTAAAAGATGTGCAAGCATCTCCTATTAATCGTGCTGATTGTAAAAAGTTGGCTGCCATTATTGGTTTAAAAACATTCAATTCATAATGACCTTGCATTCCACTAACAGTAATTGCTACATCATTACCCATTACTTGGGCGCACACCATGGTTAACGCTTCGCACTGTGTAGGGTTTACTTTTCCGGGCATGATGGATGAACCGGGTTCGTTTTCAGGGAGGAGTAATTCACCAATTCCAGAACGAGGTCCCGAGGCTAACATACGAATATCATTAGCGATTTTATTTAAAGAAACGGCCAATTGTTTTAAAGCTCCATGCGATTCCACAATCGCATCATGAGCCGCAAGTGCTTCAAACTTGTTTGGAGCAGTGATAAATGGATTCCCTGTAAATTCAGCGATATATTTAGCGACTTTCACATCATAGCCTTCCGGTGTGTTTAATCCCGTTCCTACTGCGGTGCCTCCAAGCGCGAGCGCAGATAAGTGTGCCAACGTATTTCTTACAGCTTTTAATCCATAATTTAATTGCGCTACATAGCCTGATAATTCTTGTCCAAGGGTGAGGGGAGTGGCGTCCATAAGGTGCGTGCGCCCTATTTTTACCACCTTCATAAATTCAGTAGATTTGGCTTGCAGCGTATCTCTTAATTGCTCCACGCCTGGAATGGTAATTTCTACCACTGCTTTGTATGCGGCAATATGCATAGCGGTAGGGAAAGTATCATTAGAAGATTGAGATTTATTGACATCGTCGTTGGCCTTAATAAACGGTTCTCCTTCACCAATTACGAGTCCCTTTAAAACTTGGGCCCTATTTGCAATCACTTCGTTTACATTCATGTTACTTTGAGTTCCAGAACCAGTTTGCCAAATGACCAACGGAAATTGGTCGTCTAATTTTCCAGCTAGAATCTCGTCACATACTGCAGCAATTGCATCTCTTTTTTCAACAGATAAAATTCCTAAATCACAATTGGTATAGGCGGCCGCTTTCTTTAGATTAGCAAAACCGGCTATTATTTCTTGTGGCATGGAAGCCGAAGGACCTATTTTAAAGTTGTTTCTAGAACGTTCTGTTTGTGCTCCCCAATATTTATCAGCAGGAACTTGTACTTCGCCTAGGGTATCTTTTTCTGTTCGGAATTTCATAGTATGATGTATTTAGGCGTGTTGTTCTAAAATATGATTTGTTGAATGACACTTGGTTAAATAGCCCCGATAGTAGTGGAAATCCTTATATGCCAGTGTTTGGCATATAAGATTGAAATGGATAGCGGGAAATGCTCCATAAATGTATATCAAAAATACGCATAATTACTTTTTTATGAAAATTGATTTGGTTTTTATTGGTAAGAAAAAATAATAAACATACATTTGTACTTACATTCAAAAATTCCGGAAAACATGTTTGAATTTTCACAGTATTTAGGCTTTTTACTTTTTTTATCAATCCTTACATTAGGGTTTTGGTTAATGTTTTTTTTAGTTGGTTTCGTATCTTACTGGGTAGGTGGAGCAACTTGGGAAGCATATAAAGAAAAAAGAAAAGCAAAGAAAGAGCAATCAGTTTAGTTTGATTGACAGATAGAAAAAAGGACCCGTTTACGAGTCCTTTTTTTTATGCCATCAATTTAAGAATGTTATAAAAATATAAAGGACCCATTTTTATGAGTCCTTTATATTAAAGTATTAACCAGGAAAACCGCCACCTTCTTCTTCGTTTCCTCTAGGTGTGTTTTTATCTCTATCCGTTTTCTTTTTGTTGATTCGGTAGGTGAAAGATAAATTGAATTGTCTTTTTCTCCATTGAAATTCACTGTAAGAACTAAAACTGGCTAAGTTTACCTCGGATCTCATTTTTCGAGTATTGAAAATATCACTTACATTAAAAGCAATTGTTCCTTTGTCTTTTAGGATGTCCTTGCTAAATGAGGTGTTGATCCCATACTGTCCTAAACTTCTTCCTTGCGCCGTTTTACTAGGTCCAAAATACATTCCGCTTAATTGCCATTCAATTTTGTGTGGTAAAGTAAGACGCGAATTTAATCTGGTAAACCAAGATGTTGCTTGGTTATCTAGGTTTTGTACTATTAATTCGTCTTTGGAATTTACGTAGCTAAAATCACCTGTTGTTGTGGCGTTGAATAAGTTAAAGCTACTGTTTATTTTCCATTTTTTTGTTGGGTTGTAGTTTAAGGTGAATTCCATACCAAATTTTTGTTCTTTACCAATATTAATTGGAGTACTAAGAATGACTGGAGTTCCTCCTACATTGTTGCCATTTTGATCGGTGGTTCCACCTACAAAATCACCACTTTCATAACGTACAAATGAGAATACATTTTTGGTATTTTCAAAATACATAGAGGTATTAAAGGTTACTTGGTCCCAACGATTAATGTATCCGATATCAAATTTATCTGTTAACGAAGGATCTAAATCAGGATTTCCTCTAAAAATATTGATGTTACTAGAAACGTTTGGTGTTGGGTCAAGGAAACGACCTCTAGGTCGAGACAATCGTTTACTATAGCTTAATGATAAACCACTTTGATCAGAAATCTCATAATTGATAAAAGCACTAGGGAAAAAATTATTATACTTTTTATTGTTGAAATTATTAGTATCTAGCAAGTTGATGTCAATATTAGTGTCTTCCCAACGTAACCCAAACAGGTAAGATAATTTGTTTACTTTGAATCCATATTGTGTGTAAATGGCATTTATTTTTTCTTTGTACTCTAATGTATTAGATAGAAGCGTACCAAAATCATTGTTTGTATTTGAAAAGATATCATACGCTTTATTTAAGCTATTAAAGTTTCCTTTGTACCCTGCTTCAAACTGACTTCCTTCACCAATTGGCAAAACATAATCGGCTTGGATTTGAAATTGCTTTTGTACAGCGTCATTGTCAGTGGTGCCAAAAGTGTTTTGGCTTGGAAAGGTTGCGTTAACGCCATTAATAATGGAGCTATCAATATCATTCTCCTTGGAATAGGTACCGTCTATTGTTAGTTTATGCCCTTTATCATCAAAGTTTTTCAAAAAATTTGAAGCAAATTCAATATCATTCCCGCTCGTGTATCCTTTATTTAAACGGTAATTTGATGAGGTGAAGTTTCTACTAGCATCAAAATTATTATAGTTTACTAAATCTTCGGTATTTCCATTGTTATCTTGATAACTTACAGAGTTGGTCCAAAACGTATTAGGAGTAATAGACCACTCCAAACCAGTTTTTGTGGTGATGCCTTTTCTAATTCGTTGTGTGTCACGAGATTCATCTATGAATTTGCTGGTAGACTTGTCACTATTAAAATATTCTGCGTTTGTTTTTCCACCACCTTGGTTCGTTCTGTAATTGTATCCAGTTGTTGTGAAGTAGTTCATTTTTTCCGTTTTATAATTTAAGTTCCCACTTAAACCATAGGTTTCAGGAATACCAGTTGAGGCAATAAATGTTCCGTTTAACCCTTGATTTTTTCCTTTTTTAAGAATAATATTCAAGATACCGGCACCACCTTCGGCATCATAACGAGCAGATGGATTCGTGATTACTTCAACCTTATCAATTGCATCTGCAGGAATTTGACGCAAAGCTTCGGCCATATTTAAGGAGTTTGAGGGACGACCGTCAATGAAAATACGGACATTATCACTACCTCTTAAACTCACGTTACCTTCAACATCTACGGAAACTGAAGGCACGTTTTCTAAAACATCGCTTACTGTACCGCCTTTTACAAGCATGTCCTGACCTACGTTGTATACTTTTTTGTCTAATTTGATTTCGACAGTAGATTTTTCTGCACGGATTACGACCTCTTTTAATTGCGATGCATCTTCAGATAATGAAAAGGTACCTAAATCAGTGTTTTCTTTTAAGACCTTGTCTTTTAATTCAATCGATTTAAAGGATATAAATTCGATTCGGATTAAATAGGTCCCGGGATTTACGTCAATATTGAATTCACCTTTTGCGCTAGTGATTCCTCCAGCGACAACTTTGGCACTTTTAGAATTAATGAAAGTTACAGTAGCGTATTCCAGTGGCTGTTTACTTACTTTTTCAATGACTGTTCCTGTAATTTTTATTCTTGCAATTGCAGGCCCTGAACCGGGACCTTGCATAGGTCCTTGTTGTGCAAAATTGAATAAAAAGGTAAAGAATAAAGTAAGACTTAAGTAGTGCTTTAATTTATGGTGCATTATGTTATATTTTAGTTATGCTTAATAAGACTACAAAAAATGATTTTTGTTTAAAGATCAAATCATAAAAATCTGTTAAATAAATAAAAGTCTAATTATAGAAAAGCATGCAGCTTATCTAATGCTCTGCCTATTATAGCTTTATCTCCATTTATGAGGATGGGTCTTTCAATAAGAATCGGGTATAAAACCATCGCTTCTATAATTTTTTTATCAGTCATTTGGGTGTTTTTGAAATTTTCTACCCAAATTTTTTCTTTTTGGCGTACTATGTCTAGAGGTTTTAGATTTAGTTTTTGTAATAATAGAACTAAATCATCATAAGTGGGAGGTTGTTCTAGGTATTTAATTACTTCATATTCTTTACCAGATTCTACTACTAGTGATAAAGCATTTCTTGATTTTCCGCAGCGTGGATTATGGTATATTTGTATCATTTGTTTTATTTTTGTTTTTTAGCTTATATTGAAATAAAAATAGGTATTTTCGATTGGCAAAAATAAGCTTTGAAATTCTAATTATAGTCATATTTAAATTAATTAAATGTTTATAGAACAAGGTGTACATTCAGAAAATAAGTTTTGGAAATATATAGTAGGTTCCACTTTAATTATCCTCGCATCCTTTGTGGGGCAATTACCATTATTGATAGGATTTTTATATGAAGTGGTGATAAAGGGTAGGCATTATCCAGCCAATAATGAAGAAATAATGCGCTTTTTTGAACCTAATTTAACCTTGTTTTTAATTCTGATTTCATTTGTTATTACTTTGATAGGAGTTTATTATGTGGTCAAATACCTTCACAATCAAACGCTTCTTTCCATAACGACCTCAAGAAAAAAAATAGATTGGAATAGAGTGTTTTACTCCTTTTCTATTTGGGCTATTTTTACGGTTGTTTCTACGCTCTTGGTTTATTATTTTAGTCCAGAAAGTTTTACCATTAATTTTAAACCAATCCCATTTGCTATTTTAGTGTTAATTGGGACCCTTTTAATACCTTTTCAAACCAGTACAGAGGAGTATGTTTTTAGAGGCTATTTAATGCAAGGGTTTGCTAATTTAGCGGGTAACAAATGGTTTCCTTTACTAATGACTTCTCTCATTTTTGGATTAATGCATCTTTCTAATCCCGAAGTGGTAAAAATGGGAAACATTGTATTGATTTATTATATAGGTACAGGTTTGTTTTTAGGGGTAATCACATTAATGGATGAAGGGATGGAATTAGCTTTAGGGTTTCACGCTGCTAATAACCTAGTTAGTGCATTATTAGTCACTTCTGACTGGTCAGCTTTTCAAACCGAATCAATTTTGAAGGATATTTCAGAACCGAAAGCAGGTATGGATGTTATCTTACCGGTAGTTATCATTTACCCGCTGCTTTTATATATCTTTAGTAGAAAATACAATTGGTCAAACTGGAAAGATAAACTAACCGGCAAGCTTGAATTAAGTAAGTAATAAACGATTTAATAAACAACGCACTATCAATGGAAAAGGTAACGTACAAAAACGTCCACAATCAATTTAAGCTCAATGGTTTTCATTTGGACAAATCAGATCTTTGCCGTGTATCCTACTGTTTAATTAAAGAAGGGGATGAATTTGAAAAATCTATCGGGGACTTTTTATTAGACTGGTTTGATAATAAGTCTTATATCGATTTGCAAACTTCCGGAACAACTGGGGAGCCTAAAATGATTAGAACTAATAAACAGGCCATGGTCAATTCCGCTTTAGCAACTGGCGATTTTTTCGAATTAAGTCCAGGTGACAAAGCATTGTATTGCCTACCCACTAAATTTATTGCGGGTAAAATGATGTTAGTTCGAAGTTTTATATTAGGACTTGATATCGATTTTGTAGCGCCTACTTCTCATCCATTAACAAAAAATGAGACTGTATATGATTTCGTTGCAATGGTTCCACTTCAAGCCCAAAATTCTGTAAAGGAATTAAAAAATGTAAAGAAAATGATTGTAGGTGGTGCTAAGATGAGTAAGGATTTGGAAAAAAGCCTCCTAAAAGGAAAAACGCAAGTCTATGAAACTTACGGAATGACAGAGACGATTACTCATATTGCAGCTAAAAAAATAGGAGACAAAGCTTTCTCTACTTTGCCAAACATTACGATCTCTCAAAATGAGCAAAACTGCTTGGTAATTGATGCGCCAAGGATCTCAGCAGAATTAATAGTAACAAATGATTTGGTTAATATTGTAAATGATAATCAATTTGTTTTTTTGGGTCGAATTGATAATGTGGTAAACAGTGGAGGAATTAAACTAATACCGGAACAAATCGAAGAGAAACTATCGACTTTCATCACGAATCGATTTTTTGTAGGAGGTATCGCTGATCCAACTTTGGGCGAAAAATTGGTGTTAGTTGTTGAAGGAGAAAAAGGAGTTTTTGACGAAAGTCTTCTTGAAAATATGGACAAGTATGAAAAGCCAAAATCGATATTTTATATCTCTGACTTTCGCGAAACAGCTACTGGTAAAATTAAAAGGAAAGAAATCCTAGCGAGCCTTTAAATTTGATTTTAATAGTTTCAATAAAAAAGCATTACGACCATTCATAATGCTTTTTGTTTTTAATTTATTTTTGCATTTTAAAGTAGTAATCAGCAGAGTGTTTACCACTTCCATAAAACAAGAAAAACATACAAAATACTAGAACAAGTATCGCTAAGAATAAATTTTGCGAATGCATTTCTCCCATGAAATTGACTACTATAGCACCAATTAAAATCGGTAATTGCGCTAGTATTGCCCATCTGGTTAGTAATCCAAATGCAATCATTATTCCACCTATTAAATGTGCAGGAGCGATATAATGTATTAAAAACATTCCACCACCTATTCGATCAATTGGAGAAATTAAATCTACTAAGTATTGAATATTCGTTATAAAAGAAATTCCCTTTGTAAACAAAAATACTCCCAGTGCAATTCGAACTAAATCTAAAGTTAAATAAGTGTGCGCATTGGCCCATTTATTTAGGGTTTTTACAGTATACATATCGCTTTTATTTAGAAATAACACTACTAAGTTAGTGATTTATAGCGAAATAATAATAATTTGAAATGTAATTTTTTTCATCGCTATTCTATTTGTACTGCAATTTCTAGCGCCCATTTTTCAATTTTTTCTATGGCTACTTTTACATTTGATTCTGTTAAGCGAGTTTCATCATTTGGCTTATGGAGCCAAAATGATTTGGAGTCGATTAATTGTGCTTTTCTATGTTTAATAAGTTTTTCTAGTGTTTTTTGAGAATGACTTGTATTGAAAGCACCTACTGTTATCGCTACTACTTTTCTATATTCAAGATTAGTATCTTTTGTAATAAATCTTACTATAGCCCAGTCTGGATCCCAATTATAAGTGTTAGCACAAATTATAAAAAAGGAGTAAACATCAGTATTTAATTGATTTACTGCTGCTACGGATGCGATGGTTACATTAAAATTATTATTAGCAAGTACATTGCCAAGGGATTCGCAAAGTTGCTGGTCTAAATTATAAAACGGGTCAGGGTCATAGACTATAAGAACTTTATTAGTAGAAGTTTGTCTTCCTATTTCTGTTTTACGGTAGGGGCCTTCGGTTTCCACCATAAGAGCAATGATAATCCAGAGCAAAAGGAATACTAAAATAACTTTTAAAATAATTTTAGTTGAATTTTTCATAATTCAAGATTTAGATTAAAATGTGTATTTAAGGCTTATAGTTCAACTTTGGTTTGGAAGCAATTTTTTAAGTATTGACTAAGTGGGCTGTGGTCTATAATTTGCTAAATACTGGCTTCCTTTTATCGTTTCAAGTGATAAGACTTACTATAATACTTAAATGAAAACAGTTCTGGTAATCTTGTTTTCTTTTCTTTGTTATTGAGTCAATTCTAGGATTATGTATTGTTTTTTTAAGAAGGAATGAATTATAAAAGAAATAGGCTGCTACGTTTAAATAACAATGCTGGATTATGAAAGTACAAAAATTTTATCTTAAGTTATTGATAATCAATGTTAAAACTATTTTAAATTTGGAGCTATTTCTTGATTTTGTTTAAAATCCATTCCAGTTCAGGGTCAATTTCTTCTATTTTGTTTTGGAGTGTTGGTCTAATTTCATGATCAGGGAAAATTCCATGTCCCTTAATGATGGTTTGGTGATGAGGAGTGATTAGCATCAAGCCTATTCTAATTTTTAGGGCGGATTTAGGCATTTTAAGAATTGGCATAAATCCAGCCACTGTTCCATTATAACCACCGCCCGTTTCTTGTCCTACGAAAGTGGCTCTTTTTGAACCCTTTAAATTAGAGGATATAATACTTGAAGCTGAAAAACTTCCACCATTGATTAGTATATATAGTTTGCCTTTAAATGCTGTTTTGTATATTGTATGGGGTCTAGTTTTGGTAGCATAATAATTCTTACCGTTTTCATTTTTATGGACTGTAAGAAGCAAATAACCATATATCAATGGTGAAAATATGGTCTTAATCATTTTTTCAGGAAATGAGCCTCCGTTAAAAAAAGCGCCCTCAAGTAAACTCCTTTTTGAGACGACTTCCGATTTTTCTAAAAATACAAATGTAGAATCTGATAAATAGGAATATAAATCGACAATTTCATTTAATCTACCGCCACCATTGTCTCTTAAATCAAGAATCAAGGTATGGGAGTTAAATTGATTTATTTTATTGAAGCTTTCCTTGTAAAAAGTCCTAAAATTACCCAGTTTGAAGCTATTTATTTTCAGTATTGCCACACTACTGTCTTTTTCAATAAAACGAAGATTGCGATTGAATCTTTTCTCATCCTTGTTGTAGCCATTTAGTCTTTTCTTTTTCCGATTGGCTTTCGATTTAGTATGGTTAAAAGCTGTTTTTTTTATTTTAATTTTGGCAATGGTATCTTCTTTATGTCTATAGATGGTAATTTTTTTTATGCTATCATTGATTTTAAAAACATAATTTAAACTGTCTTGTAATCCATTATCGATGGTGAAATATGATGAAAAACGCCTGCCCGAATATTCCTTTTTTAGTGTGGTGTTGTATCCGTCTGAACTATAATAAGTGTTGTATTCTTCGATTAAATCAATGGGTTTAATACCATT
The DNA here is from genome assembly GCA_963924965.1 of uncultured Flavobacterium sp. Classification (GTDB taxonomy): domain Bacteria; phylum Bacteroidota; class Bacteroidia; order Flavobacteriales; family Flavobacteriaceae; genus Flavobacterium. Next base: position 5,913 of record CAWURM010000094.1, on the reverse strand, counting down.
AACAGATACGACTTCAGTTCCTGATTTTATAGTTGTATTGTAGGATTTATTTTTAACAACATATAACTTGTGGTCATAGAAATCAAAATCAAATTGAGAAAAAGGCCCGATACCTTTTTTGGTATAAGCCTTAGTTTCTTTTTTATTCATCAATTTTGTAGGTGCGTAAACTAGGGTATGACCTTGCTTAATAGAGGCAACTATTGGACTCAGTTTCTTGTAGAAACCCAAACGGGTCATGGGTTTTTTAATGGTAGTTTTAAGACTATCAAATTTAAAGTCGAGCTCCTTTTTATCGATAAAGGAATATAAATCGGGATGTAATTGTTGTAGTTTTTTATAAGTAAAATCTACATCAGATTTTAAATCTTTTGGCGAGATTAAATCATTTAATTGGTGGTTATACTTTTTAATTGAAGTACAGTGTACAAACACTAATGAGATGAAGATGAAAGAAACTATTTTTTTCATAGTGTTTATTTAGGCCTCCGTTTTGATTTTTTTACACAAACATAAATCAAAACGGATAGCCAAAATTCATTTATACTTGAATCACACCTAAATTAAATTGTTTCTCAATAGGAGCATGGTTGGCTGCTTCGATACCCATTGAAATCCAAGTTCTCGTATCTAGAGGATCAATTATGGCGTCTGTCCACAAACGGGAAGCGGCGTAATAGGGAGAAACTTGCTCGTCATATCTCGCCTTGATCTTTTCAAAAAGTGCAGCTTCTTTGACTTCGTCAATGTCTTCCCCTTTTGCTTTTAATGACGAAGCCTCAATTTGTGCCAATACTTTTGCTGCTTGAGTTCCACCCATAACTGCTAGTTCGGCACTTGGCCAAGCAAAAATTAATCTTGGGTCGTATGCTTTTCCACACATCGCATAATTCCCAGCTCCATAAGAGTTTCCTACGATAACGGTAAATTTAGGAACCACAGAGTTACTTACTGCGTTTACCAATTTTGCACCGTCTTTTATAATTCCTCCTTGTTCTGATTTAGAACCTACCATAAAACCAGTAACATCTTGAACAAAGACTAAAGGGATTTTTTTCTGGTTGCAATTGGCTATAAAACGTGTGGCTTTGTCGGCACTGTCTGAATAAATTACGCCCCCAAATTGCATTTCTCCATTTTTAGTTTTTACCACTTTCCTTTGGTTAGCCACTATTCCTACTGCCCATCCATCAATACGTGCATAACCGGTAATGATGGTTTGTCCGTAGCCTTCTTTATAGGGTTCAAATTCAGAATTATCAACCAATCGATTGATGATTTCCATCATATCATATTGCTCGTTTCTGGCTTTTGGTAAAATACCATACATTTCTTTTTCGTCCAAGGCTGGTTTTACTGCTTTAATACGACTGTATCCTGCTTTGTCAAAATCACCAATTTTATCGACTATATTTTTTATTTTATCTAGAGCATCTTTGTCGTCTTTGGCTTTATAATCTGTCACGCCCGAAATCTCACAATGGGTAGTAGCCCCACCTAATGTTTCATTGTCGATTGTTTCACCAATAGCAGCTTTAACTAAATAGCTCCCTGCAAGAAATATACTTCCGGTTTTATCTACAATTATAGCTTCATCACTCATGATAGGTAAATAAGCTCCTCCTGCGACGCAGCTTCCCATAATTGCTGAAATTTGGGTAATTCCCATGCTACTCATTTGGGCATTATTTCTAAAAATGCGCCCAAAGTGTTCTTTATCTGGAAAAATTTCATCTTGTAAAGGCAAAAATACTCCAGCGCTGTCCACTAAATAAATAATAGGCAGTCTGTTTTCCATAGCAATTTCTTGCGCGCGAAGATTTTTCTTGGCAGTAATAGGAAACCAAGCTCCTGCTTTTACAGTGGCATCATTGGCAACAACAATGCATTGTTTTCCTTTGATGTAACCAATTTTTACTACAACACCACCAGAAGGGCAGCCACCATAATTGGCATACATTCCTTCTCCTACAAAAGCACCTATTTCGATACATTTTGCTTTAGGATCCAGTAGATAATCGATACGCTCTCTCGCGGTCATTTTACCTTCAGCATGTAGCTTTTGAATTCGTTTTTCACCACCACCTAATCTTACTGTAGAAAATTTTTGTTTTAACTGACTTAATAATAGTTTATTGTGGTCTTCGTTTTTGTTGAAGTTCAAATCCATAGGTGAAATAAGGTTAAAATAGTTTGTGCTAAAGTACAAAATCCCAACAAATAAATTTATTATTTGAATGAGATTATCATTGCATAAGTGAAAATTTATGGTCTTAAAACCAAAAAAACAGAAGTAAGTTTCTGTTTTTTTGTGAATTTAATAAAAAGAGGGCTTATTATTTTTTTGATTCATTAACCAATCGTTTTAAAATGGCCCACTGTTTTAAGGCATCACGTGCTTCAACAGCAGGATAACCAAGCATGGTTTTTCCAGCTGCAATATCACCTGTAACCCCAGATCCAGCTCCTACAATTGCTCCACTACCTATTGTTGTATGATCTTTAATAGACGCACTTCCACCAATGATTACGCCGTCACCTAAAGTTACAGATCCAGCTAAACCACTATTTCCAGCCATAATACAAAAACGTCCTAATTTACTGTTATGGCCTATTTGAACTAGATTGTCAATTTTACATCCATCTCCCAAAACGGTAGAACTAAATTTCCCTCTATCTACGCATGAATTTGCACCAATTTCCACGCTATTTCCTATTATCACATTTCCTATTTGAGGAATTTTCACCAAACCTCTTTCAGGATCTGGGCGAAAACCAAATCCGTCAGCACCAATAGTCGCATTAGGATGAATGATACAATCATTCCCTATATGACAACGTTCTCTTATTACAGTACCAGACCAAATAGTTGTATTTTTTCCAATTGTACTGTCGTCTAGAATAGTAACATTAGGATAGATAGTTGTGTTATCTCCCAATACTACTTTAGGGCCAATATAACAACCAGCACCAATTCGTACCCCATTACATATAATAGCCGTTTCATCAACGACTGCTGTAGGATGTATATCTGAATTGAATACAGGCATTGGCGGCGCAAATAATGCTAATATTTGTGACATAGCTAAGTCAGCGTTTTTAACTTTTATAAAAGCCCTGTTTTCACCTGGCTCAATAGAAATATCTTCGTTAACAACTGCTACACCCGCTTTAGAATTAGCCCATAATTTTTCATATTTTTTGTTTCCAATAAAAGAAATTTCAGATTCATTGGCTACTTCAAGTTGTTCAGGAGCAGTAATTTTTTGAAGGACACTCCCTACGATACTGCCGTTTAAAATTCCGTTAATTTCTTCGATTGAATAAGATTTCATTTGGTGTTGGATGTTTTGGTTTGTTATAGTCGTCAAATAAAGCAAATTGTGATAATAATTCCTAATTTTTCAAAATTCTTTAAGTACTTTACATGTGTGATTTATATAATTAAATTGAGAAACTATATAACTATTAACAGTAATTAAGTACTAGTTTTGCAGGTTAATATATTTTTTTTAATATGAAATTAACTGTACTAAAAGTATCCATTTTTCTACTATTTTGTTCCTCCCTCCATGCACAAATTCAAGCATTGTTTAATAATAAAACGCAACTTCATAATTTAACGGAACGTTGGGAATTGGACACTAATTCGGTTCGAGGGACTTTTTTAGTTACTCCTTATAAACCCATGTATGCTTTACCTGTTCGCTGGTCAGACAACCCCAATGAGCAACCCAAGTCAGGAAATATAGATCCTGATTATATTGCACCTCCAGGAGTTAATTATAATAATATTGAAGCAAAATTTCAATTGAGTTTTAAAACGAAAGTGTTGCAGGGCATTTTTTGGGGCCGAGGTGACTTATGGGTGGCTTACACCCAAATATCGCATTGGCAAATATATAATAATAATCTATCAAGGCCCTTTCGAGAAGTAAACTATGAACCGGAATTGATTTTAAATATTCCTGTTAAATTAAAAGTATTTGGTTTTAAAACACGAATGGTTGGAGTGGCTTTTAACCACGAGTCTAATGGCAAAAGCGATCCTTTTTCAAGAAGTTGGAATAGAATTATTTTTCACGCCGGTTTTGAACGAAAAAACTGGACCGTGTATGTAAGACCTTGGCTAAGAATGAAATCGGAGAAAGATGATAATCCTGATATTTCTGAATATGTAGGGAGAGGTGATTTGAATGTGATCTATGCGAAAAACGGAAATGTTTTTTCCTTTATTGGGAGCCATAATTTAAACTTTGGATCAAATGCGAGAGGGAATTCGTCTTTTTCTTGGTCTTATCCTATCAAAAATAATCTAAAGGGATATCTGCTGATTTCCCATGGGTATGGTGAAACATTAATTGATTACAATAATTTACAAACTACAGTAGGTGTTGGAGTTTCCTTGATCGAATGGCTATAAAAAAAGCTCTCTTCATTCATTTATTCAAAATTAGAGGGATTTATTTTTCTACTTTACGGTAATGGGAATACTAAATTCTGTTGGGGATAGTAGGCCGTCTACTTTGCCGGGAATCCAAGCAGGACTTTCAAAGAGCACTCTTAAAGCTTCCACGTTCATATCGTAATTGAGTCCCTCTACTATTTTAAAATCTCGCAAAGTCCCATCAATTGTTACTACAAAACTAACTTTGATTAATCCTTTGGCCGAATTTACACGTTTGAAATTTTTACCTACATATTTGTAAAATTCCTTTATTCCTCCTGGAAATTCGGCTTTTACGGTGTAGGGGAAAAATGGAATTTCTTTACCGTTTTCTTCATAACATTTTCCTTCTATAAATTCGCCTTTTTGATATACTTCGATTCGTTTAATTTGTCCACTTTCAAAATAACGGGTTTGAATTCCATCTTGTTTTCCTTTCACAAATAAAAAAACAGATTTTTTAGTACCATTTTTGTACCAATTTATAGAGGATCCATCTAGTATTTTTTTTCGTAAATTAGAGAATTGATCGCTGTTTCTTAAAGTTCCGTCAATGTAATACGTAACTCTATTTGTTCCTTGATCATGCTTTTCATAAGTGCTGTAGTAAATAGCGTCTTTAGCGTTAGGTAACTCTTTAAAGTCTTTAGTATAATAAATTTTTTCTTGACTATTCATAGTTAAGGCGAACAGCCATGCAAGTACCATTATTATTTTTTTCATGAAAATTTTTAATTTTATTTCTAAAGTAAAAAAATCCTGCAATTGGTATTTCAATGCAGGATTCGTTTTTAGATAAAAGTGTATCTATTCTTCTTCTCTTTGCCCCATCATCATTAAATAGGCTTTTAGGAATTCATCTATTTCACCGTTCATAACGCCATCAACGTTACTGGTTTCATAACCGGTTCGAACGTCTTTTACTAATTTATAAGGTTGCATCACATAATTTCTGATCTGCGAACCCCATTCAATTTTCATTTTTCCAGCTTCAATATCGGCACGTTGTGCTAATTGTTTTTTTAATTCAATTTCATACAATTGAGATCGTAACATTTGCATCGCCCGTTGTCTATTGTCTTGCTGCGAACGGGTTTCAGAACACTGAATTTGAATTCCTGTAGGCTTATGAAAAAGCTGTACTTTTGTTTCAACTTTGTTGACATTCTGTCCACCAGCACCACTTGATCTTGAAGTTGTTATTTCAATATCAGCAGGATTAATATCAATTTCGATACTATCGTCTACTAAAGGATACACATAAACAGATGCAAATGAGGTGTGACGTTTAGCGTTACTATCAAAAGGGGAAATACGCACCAATCGATGCACACCATTTTCACCTTTAAGATAACCAAAAGAATAATCCCCTTCTATTTCTAGTGTAACCGTTTTAATTCCAGCTGCCTCGCCTTTTTGGTAATTTAGTTCTTTTATTTTGTAACCATATTTCTCGGCCCACATCA
>CAWURM010000093.1:0-3438 GCA_963924965.1 uncultured Flavobacterium sp. | reverse complement strand
AGGATATTCTGCAGGATACTACAGCTACAAATGGGCTGAAGTTCTCGATGCGGATGCTTTTGAATTCTTCCAAGAAAAAGGAATTTTCAATAAAGAAGTTGCTAATAAATTCAAAGACAATATTCTTTCTAAAGGTGGAACAGAACATCCTATGACTTTATACAAACGTTTCAGAGGACATGAACCAAGTTCGGATGCTTTATTAAAAAGAGCAGGACTGTTGTAGGTTTAAGAAAATAGATTAACATTTTTTAATATAAACCGAAGTAGAAATGCTTCGGTTTTTTTATTTCAAAAACGTCATGAAACAGATCATTCTCTACCAAATTGAATTTCTTAAAAAAACACCACCATCAGCCACCAAAAAATGGGAATACTTTCGACCCAAAAAGAAGTATAATACCTAGATCTTTTTTCGTTAGCCAAAATTAACAAAAAAGAAAGTGCTACCACTAAAACCAAGTTTACAATCAACTGCTCTTCTATAAAATTAGTTTTTAAAAACTCTAAAAAATAAAACGGAAGCAACAATAGCAAACCAACGATCTTCGTTTTTTTTACTCCTATTTGCTGTGGTACTGTTTGTAAATGTGGATCATCATTAGCCAAATCAAGAATTTCGAAAATGAGAATCAGCACAAAAACGAGAATAAAACGCTGTATGCATTTGAGATAAAAATCGAGTCCCAAATCAATATGCGCATTAACCAGAGGCAACACTAATGTAACCCCTACCCAACACAAAGCCACAATATAAATCTTGACTCCTGCCCAATTTCGGGCGTTCCTTCTATTCGGAAAAAAAGGCAGTGTATACAACAACGTCAATGCTAAAACGCCTACGGAAACCAATTGTGTTATTAGTTGCAATTGGAAAAAATAATACCCTACTCCCGCTAGTGAAAACAGACTCAATATGGCAATAATTTTTAACTCATTTCGCATTTGTTTTTTTTGGGCTCTTGCCAAAGCATCGTACTTGACAAAATTATAACCTACAATTGTTCCAAAAAAAGCAAAATTAGCCATGGCTTGATCAGTAGAAATGTGGAACATGAAATGCGTCATACGCACTAGTGCATACACGGACAAAGCCACGTGAATACTACTCCTAAGATAAAAATCAAATATTCTTTTAAAACTAATCATTAAACAAAATTAATCAATTGTGAGCAAATACATCATTTAGTTGATAAATTGATAAAAAATCAATGTCAAAACACGGATTAGATTGTTTATAATACTTATTTTTGCAGCACTCAAAAAACACAACATTACTACACTTACATGAAAACAGACTCATTTGCTTTAAGACACTTAGGACCAAGAGATCACGATTTGCCTAAAATGTTAGAAACCATAGGTGTTGAAACTTTAGATCAACTAATTAATGAAACTATTCCATCTGATATTCGTTTGAAAAAACCTTTAGATTTGGAGCATATTATGACTGAATACGAATATGCAAATCACATTCGATTATTAGGACGAACGAATAAAGTTTACAAATCATATATTGGTTTAGGATACCACCCAACTATTGTTCCTCCGGCCATTCAAAGAAATATTTTTGAAAACCCAGGATGGTACACTGCTTACACACCATACCAAGCAGAAATTGCACAAGGAAGACTGGAAGCAATTTTAAATTTCCAAACTACAGTTATTGAGTTAACTGGAATGGAAATTGCCAATGCATCATTATTAGACGAGAGTACTGCCGCTGCTGAAGCAATGGCCTTATTGTTTGATGTTCGTACAAGAGATCAAAAGAAAACAAATGTTTGTAAATTCTTTGTTTCTGAAGAAATATTACCACAAACTTTATCCGTTTTACAAACTCGTTCTGCACCTATCGGAGTAGAATTAGTTGTTGGAAACCACCAAGAATTTGATTTTTCAACTGAATTTTTTGGAGCAATACTTCAATATCCTGGAAAATACGGTCAAGTTTATGATTATGCTGATTTTATCAAAAAGGCGGCTGAAAACGAAATAAAAGTAGCTGTTGCTGCTGATATTTTATCATTAGTAAAGTTAACCCCTCCAGGTGAAATGGGAGCTGCAGTAGTAGTTGGTACGACACAACGCTTTGGTGTCCCAATGGGTTATGGTGGACCACATGCTGCATATTTTGCTACCAAAGATGAGTACAAACGCTCTATGCCAGGAAGAATCATTGGTGTATCACAAGATGCTGACGGAAATCGCGCCTTACGTATGGCATTACAAACCCGTGAACAACACATCAAACGTGAAAAAGCAACGTCTAACATTTGTACTGCTCAGGTTTTACTATCTGTAATGGCAGGAATGTTTGCTGTATATCACGGACCAAAAGGATTGAAATACATTGCAAACAAAGTCAACTCAATGGCAGTGACTTTGGCTGATGCGTTAAATAAATTAGGCGTTAAACAAACGAACACCTATTTCTTCGATACCATTGTGGTAAAAGCCGATGCTAAAAAAGTTAAAGCAATTGCAGAAAAAAACGAAATCAATTTCTTCTATATAGATGACGAAACAATTTCTATTTCGCTAAACGAAACGATTTTATTCACAGACATTACTGAAGTAATTGCTGTTTTTGCGGAAGCATTAGGGAAAGACGCTTTTGAAGTAAGTGAATACACAACTGAAAACAACTATCCAACGAGCTTAAACAGAACAACCGAGTTTTTAAAACATGACGTTTTCAACAACTACCATTCTGAAACTAGTTTGATGCGTTATATCAAAAAATTAGAGCGTAAAGATTTGTCATTAACCCATTCGATGATTGCCTTAGGATCTTGTACAATGAAGTTGAATGCAGCAGCTGAAATGTTGCCTTTGAGTATGCCGTACTGGAATACTATTCATCCATTTGCTCCATTAGACCAAGTCGAAGGATATACTAAAATGCTTAAGAAACTAGAGCATCAATTGAATGTAATTACAGGTTTTGCCGGTACTACATTACAACCAAATTCTGGTGCGCAAGGTGAATATGCAGGATTAATGACTATTCGTGCTTATCACCAATCAAGAGGTGACGAACAAAGAAACATCTGTTTGATTCCTGCTTCAGCTCACGGAACAAATCCTGCTTCGGCTGCGATGGCTGGAATGAAAATTATCGTTACCAAAACAATGGAAAACGGTAATATAGATGTAGAAGACGTAAAAGAAAAAGCACTACAATATAAAGACCAATTATCTTGTTTAATGGTAACATACCCATCAACACATGGTGTTTTTGAAAGTGCTATTAGAGAAATTACACAAATCATTCATGATAATGGTGGTTTAGTTTATATGGATGGCGCAAATATGAATGCACAAGTGGGATTAACAAATCCGGCAACAATTGGTGCAGATGTATGCCACTTAAATTTACATAAAACTTTTGCCATTCCTCATGGTGGTGGTGGACCAGGTGTAGGACCAATTTGT
>CAWURM010000092.1:0-8228 GCA_963924965.1 uncultured Flavobacterium sp. | reverse complement strand
TATGAAAAAATCAATAATGGCATTAAGCGCCACATTTTTACTTGGAACAGCCGTTTCTGCTCAAAAAGTAGCTTTCGAAGAATATACTTTAGACAACGGCCTGCATGTTATTTTACAAAACGACCCATCCGCTCCCGTAGTAATCACATCCGTGATGTATCACGTAGGTGCTAAAAATGAAAATCCAGAAAGAACGGGATTTGCTCACTTTTTTGAACACTTACTGTTTGAAGGTACCGAAAACATTAAACGTGGAGAGTGGTTTAAAATCGTAACTGGAAACGGAGGAACTAACAATGCTAACACTACCGAAGATCGTACCTATTACTACGAAGTATTCCCGTCAAATAACCTAGAATTAGGATTATGGATGGAAGCCGAAAGAATGCTACACCCAGTTATCAACCAAATTGGTGTAGATACCCAAAATGAGGTGGTTAAAGAAGAGAAAAGACTTCGCGTTGACAACCAACCTTACGGAAATTTGATTACTGAAGTAAAGAAAAATATATTCGTAAAACATCCTTACCGATGGGCACCTATTGGTTCTATGGAGCACTTAGACGCTGCCACACTTGGAGAATTTCAAGCCTTCAATAAAAAGTTTTATATTCCTAATAACGCTGTTCTTGTAGTAGCAGGGGATTTTGAGGCTAATCAAACTAAGGAATGGATACAAAAATATTTTGGTGTGATTCAAAAAGGACCTGCGATTGAAAGAGAAACTTTTGTTGAAGAGCCAATTGTAGAATCTATCAAGGCAAAATATGAAGACCCTAACATTCAAATTCCAATGGTCGTGGCTTCTTACCGCACACCATCTATGAAAACGCGCGATGCTAGAGTTTTAGATTTTATTTCAACAATCTTAAGTGATGGTAAAAGCTCTAGACTTTACAAAAAAATTGTTGACGATAAAAAAATGGCCCTACAAATTGGCGCCTTTAGCTACAGCCAAGAAGATTACGGAATCTATATCCTTTATGGTTTACCTCAAGCGCCAAGTACTGCTGAAAATATTTTAACAGAAATTGATGCCGAAATCGTAAAATTACAAACCGAATTAATTTCCGATAAGGAATTAAAGAAATTACAAAATAAGTATGACAATCAATACGTAAACAGTAATTCTTCGATCGAAGGAATAGCCGAAAATCTTGCTACTTTTCACCTATTATATAAAGATGTCAATTTAATCAACACGGAGATTGAAATGTACCATACTATCACACCGGAAGAAATTAGAGAAGTTGCTAAAAAGTACCTTAATCCAAACCAAAGATTAGTTCTAGATTATGTTCCATCAGCAGCCAAATCCAATAATTAATAAGCGCATCATGAAAAAAACAATTTATATACTATCCAGTCTTTTTTTGACTTTAGCTATGCAAGGACAAATAATACCACAACCAACAGCTACCGCCGCTCCAACAATCAAAATTGGTAAATCCAATAATTTTGAGCTTAAGAACGGGCTAAAAGTTTTAGTGGTTGAAAACCACAAATTACCAAGAGTTTCTTTTCGTCTTAGCTTAGACAATATGCCTTATGCAGAAGGAGACAAAAAAGGAGTTGCGAACATCACGAGCCAACTTATTGGGACCGGAACTTCAAAAACCACAAAAGACGCTTTCAATGAAGAAGTAGACTTTTTAGGAGCTAATATTGGTTTTAGTTCTAATGGAGCATCTGCAAGCGGACTATCTAAATATTCAGATCGAATATTAGAACTAATGGCCGATGGGGCATTGAACACCGTATTTACACAAGCTGAATTTGATAAAATCAAAGCAAAACTTTTAGAAGGGATCAAAGCTGACGAAAAAAACGTATCAGCTGTTGCAGGAAGAGTTGAAGACGTTTTAGCATTTGGCGTAAATCACCCTTCAGGTGAGTATTTAAGTGCTGAAAGCATCAACAAAGTAACTCTACAAGACGCTATCTTAAACTACAAAAATAATTTTGTTCCCGGAAATGCTTATCTCGTAATTGTGGGTGACGTAAAAACCAAGGAAATAAAAAAAGTAGTTGAACGATTATTTAGTTCATGGGCTAAGGCAACTGCTCCACAAATAAAATATCCAGATCCTAGAAACGTTGAAAAATCACAAATTAACTTTGTCGATATGCCAAACGCGGTACAGTCAGAAATTGCAGTGGTAAATACAGTAAATTTAAAAATTACCGACAAACAATATTTTGCTGCTATCTTAGCAAATCAAATTCTTGGTGGTGGTGGTGAAGGACGTTTGTTTTTAAACTTACGTGAAAAACACGGCTGGACATATGGCGCTTATTCTTCAATAGGATTTGGGAAATATGTAGAGAAATTTCGTTCTACTGCTTCAGTAAGAAATACGGTAACTGACAGTTCTGTTGTTGAAATTTTAAACGAATTAAAAAAAATAAGAACTGAATTAGTTTCTGCTGATGACTTAAAGAATGCTAAAGCGAAATACATTGGTAACTTTGTAATGCAAATACAAAAACCAGCTACAGTTGCGCGTTATGCATTAAACACAGAAACACAAAATTTACCTTCTGATTTTTACGAAAACTATATTAAAAGCATCAATGCTGTAACTGTAGAAGATATTAAAGAAGTAGCGAATAAATATTTCTTGGCCGATAATCTAAGAATCGTAATCGTAGGGAAAGGATCGGATGTTGCTCCAGCATTAGAAAAATTAAAAATGCCCGTCTTGTATTTTGATAAATACGGAAATGCAATTGAGAAACCTGTTTTCAAAAAAGAAATACCTGCAGGAGTATCTGTAAAAAGTGTTCTAGACAATTATATTCTTGCAATTGGTGGTGAAAAAGCGGTAAAAACTGTAAAAACAATCGCAATGGTAGGTTCAACAACAATACCACAAGCGCCATCACCATTGACGTTTACTTCAAAAGCGGACGTGAGAGGAAAGATAAATGTTGAACTAGCTATGGGAACAATGAGTTTAATGAAACAAGTTGTTAACGAAACTAGTGCCTACGTACTACAACAAGGGCAACGCAAAAACTTCGAAGGAAGCGAGTTGGCCGAAATGAAAAGCAGTGCCGTTCTATTTGAAGAATCACAATTAGCCAGCAAAGAAGGTGTGAAACTTGACGGAATAGAAACTATCAATGGAAAAGATGCTTATGCTATTAAAAACGGCAAAACTACATTGTACTATGATTTAGTTTCAGGTTTAAAGATAGCCGAATCTAAAACAGTAGAGCAAGGCGGAAAATCCACTACTCAAACAACCACTTTTGGCGATTACAGAGCTGTTAAAGGAGTTAAAATTCCATTTAACATTATTCAAAATGTAGGTTTTGAGTTGGATATCAAACTATCTGAAGTAACGATCAATGAAGGAGTAACAGATGCTGATTTTAAATAATCTCATTTGATTTAAACAAACAAAGGCTGTCTTAAAAGACAGCCTTTGTTATTTATAAAAAAGACGAAAACAACTTGTCTTTACTTTTTAGCCGACAAATAAACACCTATTAAAATAATGAATGCACCGATAAACTGGACCGCTGTTAACATTTCATTATCTAATAAACCCCAACAGAAAGCAACAACTGGAATTAAATAAGTAACTGAAGTTGCAAAAACAGGAGAGGAAATCTGGATTAATTTAAAGAATAGAATGTTAGCAATTCCAGTACCTATAACACCTAATATCATAATAAAATAAACCGAATGCTGTACTTTTTCGACCGCAAGTACATCATAAAATCCAGTAAAATATAGAATTGTAAGCGCCGGAAATACTAGAAATAAAAAATTCCCAGTAGTAATACTTAAAGGTGTTAAATCAGACAGGAAACGTTTAATTAAATTCACATTAACGGCATAACAAATAGAAGCTATAACAACTAATATGGCATAATAATAATTTTGATCCGGATGATGCATTGCTCCGTTAAAAACAAGTAGCAAACTTCCTATAAGACCAATTAAAACTCCCCACACTTGTCTTCCTTGAAAACTTACCCCAAAAACTAATGCACCCAAAATCAAGGTGTTTAAAGGAGTTAATGAATTTAAAATAGAACTTACAGAACTATCAATTTGAGTTTGTGCCAATGCAAAGAGAAAAGCAGGAATAAAAGTCCCAAATACTGATGTTAGTGCAATATATTTCCATTTATCTTTTGGTATCAGTGACAAGCTTTTAAAACCAATCAATAACAAAAAAAGAGCTGCAAAGATAATTCGAAGTGAACCCACTTGAATCGCGGACAGTCCTATTAATCCTTTTTTAATTAAGATAAAAGAACTCCCCCATACTAGTGAAAGCACTAATAAATAACCCCATTTTATTTGTTTGGATTCCATAAAGTTTATTTTGCCCCAAAATTGAAATAATTTTATGAATAGTCCTTCGATTTTCGATTAATTTTAAAAAATATTTCAAAAAGCATCGCAAAAGGATTAAAACAAATAGATAAATGAATAATTAGCTTTAAAAAAGCAATTTAACAAGAACAAAAAAAGCTTCTCAAATGAGAAGCTTTTTTTTAATATTATTTCCATTTTAAGGTTTCGAGTAACCTTTGCATGTCGTTTTTCACATAACTCGAAGCTGGCATGATAGAGTCAAAATTGGGTTTGGCATAAAAATAAATAGATCCCGTCACAAAGTGCTTCGTGCTATCTGTGGCATAAAACTGTGAATTGGTGGCTGCATTACCATCTACTTGGTAAAACATTCCAAATACTTTCTTTTGGGGATTCAAATACGGCTGCTCTAATATATCATCCGCTTTTATCACATGCTCATACGTTAGTTTTTGAGCATCTCTCAATAATTTATTAATATCATTATGAACAGGCTTGTACGTTAAGTATATGGTGGCCTTCATTTTTGGATAGGTAATTGTAAAACCACAATCCTTTTCCCCTTTAATGACTGCCTCTGAGTTCATTTCAAAAGTAAAAGGGCAAGCATTTTCAAAATTTACATATTTAGCGACTCGATAATCCAAACGCAAATAACTTGAGGGCTTGGGAATAACATCGTCTTTACAACTTGAAAAAAGAAATAATCCAAAAAACACAACTGCCAGCAAAAACACATTTTGCTTTCTATTTCTTCCTTTAAAACTAAACATCAATAGTAACTTTTATTTGTTTTATACGTTTCTTATCTACAGCTTCAATAGTAAACAAACAGTTTTCATATGAAATCTTTTGTCCCTTAGTTGGGAAATTCCCAGAGATTTCAAGGATAAACCCCGCCAATGTCTCTGCTTCTCCCTTTTTTATCTCAAATAAATCTTCATCAACATCAATAATTCTGTAGAAGTCTTTCAGATTTATTTTCCCTTCAAAAATATAATTTTTATCATCTAATTTAGAAAAATTAACCCCTTCATCATCAAACTCATCACTAATATCTCCTACAATTTCTTCAATAACATCCTCAAGAGAAACCAAACCTGATGTCCCACCATATTCGTCAACAACAATTGCTAAGTGGCTTTTCATATTTTGAAAATCCTTCAACAAGTTATCTAACTTTTTATTTTCTGGTACAAAAAAGGGTTCTCTAATCAACGTAGCCCAATCAAAATCAGTTGTATTAATATGAGGTAATAAATCTTTCACAAAAAGAACTCCTTCAATTTGATCTACATTATCTCTATAAACCGGAATTCTAGAATATCCTTTTTCAATAATTTTAGCATATATTTCAGTAAAGGTCTCCGTTATCTCCAAGGCAAAGATGTCTATCCTTGGGCTCATTACTTGTTTCGTATCTGTATTTCCAAAAGAAACAATTCCTTCTAAAATTTTTTGTTCTTCAGAAGATGTTTCATCAGAAGATGTAAGTTCTAATGCCTGAGACAATTGATCTACAGAAAAGCTAGTTTTTTGCTTTCCTAATTTATTATGCAAGAAAACCGTAGCCTGACGCATTGGAATACTTAACGGAGATAGCACTTTGTCGAGTATAACAACAGGATAAGCTACTCCCTTGGCGAATTTAATATTATTCCTGCTAGCATATACTTTGGGTAAAACTTCCCCAAACAGCAACAATAAAAAGGTAACAACAATTACCTCAAAAATAAATTTTAAAACAGGAGAACTGATTGCCGCAAATAAATCGTTTCCAATAAATGAAAACAAAATAACTACTCCAATATTGATAAAGTTATTTGCAACAAGAAGTGTTGCTAGTAATTTTTTAGGTCTTTCCAAAAGATCCGCTAAAATCCTTCCTTTAGCGGGATTTCCTTGAATGGCTTCGTCGATGTCTTTTTGAGACAAAGAAAACAAGGCTACTTCGGCACCGGAGACTAATGCAGAGCAAAAAAGCAATACAAATATTCCGGCAAAACCAAACAATAGATTTGTATCTACTGTATAGGTAAAATTTAAACTGGGCTCTGGGTCCAAATTAAAAAAGATTAGTTAAACAATCAAAACGGCAAATCATTGATTGGCAAGCCGTTATTCTCTGGGTCAAAGTTAGTCTTTTTTGTCGATTCTTGATTGGGAATTTGCTTGTTGTTTTCCCCATCCTTTTTCGTAGTTAAAAAAGTAAACTCCGTAACTTGTATTTCAGTGGTGAATTTCACTACACCTTCCTCTGTTTGCCATTGTCGCGATTTAATGCGGCCTTCCACATAAATCTTATCTCCTTTTGAAAGATATTTTTCACATAATTCTGCGGCTTTATTGCGTACCACTAAATTATGCCATTCAGTAGAGGTAATTTTTTCATTGGTTGTCTTATTGATATAGACTTCATTTGTTGCCAATTGAAACCGACCAATACAATTCCCTCCCTCAAAATAATGCATTTTCACTTCATCACCAAGATGCCCGATAAGCATCACCTTATTTAATGTTCCGTTCATTTTGTTTATTATGGTATTTCTATCAAAGATACATTTTTTTGAAACCTAATTATTATTCCTTTTCAATAAAATTATGAATCACTATGGGGAAAGGAAACGTCTTTAAAGTTAGGGCATCTATTCCGTTTTGAATCGCCCCTTTCACTTTAATTTTCCAGAACTTAATATATAGGTGTTGATGTGACAATTTATGAATGATACTTTCCGGATTGCACTCCATGATACTTACTAACTCATGGTCCTGGAAAAAATCATTTTTTACTTGCTCAACCACATAGTCAAATCCTTCCTCTTTATCCGTTTCAATCACTGGAAACTCATATAGATTTTGCCAAATCCCTTTTGAAGTTCTTTTTTGAATTAGGGTGTTTTCATTTTCATCAGAAACTACCAAATAATTAAAATACCTGTTTCTTACTTTAAGTTTCTTGCTCTTAACAGGCAACTGATCCACTTTGTTTTTTTGTAAAGCCGAACAACTTTCATTAAAAACACAAATACCACAATTCGGACTTTTAGGCACACATTGCAAAGCTCCAAATTCCATAATAGCTTGATTAAAAGTCGCTGGATTAGCAATACTAGGTTCAGATACGCCTTTCATACCTTTAGGCATTAATTCTAAAGCCATAGCAGCGAATTCCTTTTTGGCGGAAGCCGCAGCAATATCAGTTTCAATATCAAAAAAGCGTGACAGCACCCTAAATACATTTCCATCGACAACAGGAACTCTTTCATTATAAGAGAAAGAAGCAATCGCAGCAGCAGTATATTCGCCAACACCTTTAAGATTTAGCAACTCTTTATAATTGTCAGGAAAAATTCCTCCCAAATCAGTAGCTACATATTGCGCCGTTTTATGTAAATTGCGAGCTCGGGAATAATAGCCTAAACCCTGCCATAGTTTTAGAACCTGCTCTTCATGAGCATTAGCTAAATCAAAAACGGTAGGAAATGCGGTTGTATAGGAGTAAAAATACGGCGTTCCTTGAGCAACTCGAGTCTGTTGCAACATGATTTCAGAAAGCCAAATTTGGTATGGATCAGTAGTATTTCTCCAAGGTAAATCACGTTTATTTTGTAAATACCATTGGATTAGCAAGTTAGAAAAAATCATTATTGAATATTTGTTTACAAAAGTAAAAGTTTATATGATTAAAATTTAACGAATTAGCTTGATTTATTGTTTTTTAAATTCCTATATTTGCACACTCAAAAAAATTATTACAATATAATAAATAAGGAAAGAAAATGACGAAAGCAGATATCGTAGCAAAAATTTCAGAAAAATTAGGTCTTGAAAAAGGTGATGTGCAAGCAACAGTAGAGACTTTTATGAATGAAGTTAAAAATTCATTAGAAAC
>CAWURM010000091.1:0-16377 GCA_963924965.1 uncultured Flavobacterium sp. | reverse complement strand
ACAAAACTCTGTGCCATAGGAGGTAATTTGGCGCGTTCCCACAATACTGATTATTTTCCTGTTTTTTAAATCAATATTCCCTGAACTGAATAATAAAAGGGGCCCATCTATGCATTGTTTCAAGCGTTCAGGATAGTCTTCATCCTGAAAATAGGCAACCTTGATTGCGTTAGCTTGAATAAACTGTATTTCTTGAGTGGCTTTTTCAAAAACCAATTTCTCCCTTAAGTTTTTCAACAGCGACGAGCCCACACCATCTATTCCCGCTAAAGCAGCTGTTTTGGTTTGGAAAACCGCTTCGGCACTACCACAATGGGTAATCAGTTTTTTGGCCATAATATCGCCTACGCCTTCTACTCTTTGCAAAGCCAATAAATAAAATAAATCCTGTTCTATCATGCTAAATAATTGTTGCTGAAAAGTATAAAATTATTATCTGAATTGTTAATAAAAATTGTGAATAAAATTTTGATAGCTACTTTCATTGTATAACTTTGTCAATATGAACATCGAATCTTACATCGCCCAGCTTTTATATCGTTATCAATGTGTTACCGTTCCTGGTTTCGGTGCATTTTTGACTGAAATTCAATCCGCTCAATGGGTTGAAAGTGCAAATTCATTTTTTCCTCCAAAAAAAATGATTTCATTCAACGCTAATTTGAAAAATAACGATGGCTTGTTAGCCAATCATATTGCTCAAGCTGAAAAAACATCCTACGACTATGCTGTAAGTGCTATTCAGTATGCTGTTATGAATTGGAAAAAAGCATTAGATCAAAATGGTAGTTTTTCATTGAAAAATATTGGTGAGATTTCTTTGAACGCCGATCGTAATTTAATATTCAAGCCTTTGGATCAAACGAATTACTTAACGAGTTCTTTTGGTTTAAGTTCATTTGTTTCACCCGCTGTAAAAAGAGAAATCTTCGAACAAAAAATAGAAGCCTTAGAAGAAGGAAAGATAGTTTCATTAGTACCTGAAGAAAGAAAAGAAAATTCATTCTTAAAGTACGCCGCTATTTTTGTGTTAGGATTGGGCTTAACAGGTAGTGTTGGATATTCAGTATATCAAAATCAAATTGCTACACAAACTGTTTTAGTTGAAACGGCGGTTCAAAAACAAGTACAAAACAAAATTCAAGAAGCAACTTTCTTTATCAAAAGTCCTTTACCTGCAGTAACGCTCGCTGTAAAAGAAAGAAAACTACCTTATCATATTGTTGCGGGCGCTTTTAGAGAAGAAAAAAATGCCAACAAAATATTCAATCGCTTGTCTAATTTAGGATACAAAGCGAGACGCATAGCTATTAACAAATACGGACTATTCCCAGTTCTTTATGGTAGTTATGCTACCTATGAAGAAGCGGAAAAAGCAAAAAAAGAAATTCAAGAAAAAGACAATCCTGAAGCTTGGTTGCTAATTGAATCTTTATAAAAAATACATTTTACCATTTAACAACCTCCAAAGACAACTGTTCTTGGAGGTTTTTTTATTGGATTACTAAGCCTATTGACAGCCAAAATACTCTTAATTTAAACTGGCTTTAAACATTCTCAATTCGTCCCAAGAATATCTATCACCAAACTGTTCCTTCATTCCGGTGAGCGATTCTTCTTTATAATGTTTAAACGCTTCGTTCAATTCGGTTATCTTATCATTTGGAAGAATATCTTGAACGTTGACTTTTTTAGACTGAATTAGTTTCACTAGATGACTTTCTATCGTTTGTGGTGTTAATTTGCGGATAGTTGCAATGTCCTGAATTGAATTTTTAGCAATCCACAATTCATAGGTTTCTTCCACAGTAGACTTCTTAGGTGCTTTACTATCTCCTTTTTTCTTTGCTGTATAGCGTTGTAGATCTTTTTCATCTTCAATTAATGTCACATGGACTTTCTTGAATTGATTTTCAATCGCGTCTTTTTTTCTTGGAATATACCTCTTGATTTCGTCAGATGTTAGCTTTTCTTTCGAAATAGTATCACCGGCCACTACAGTTTCAATCAATAATTTGGCTTTCATCAATCGCAAAACAGCTTTGGTTTGGAGTTCTTCCAATACGATTAACTCATCATAAAAAGCTTTCACTTTCTTGATGCGCTTGACTTCTTCGAGTTTCCAAAGAATTTCAAAAACCAAATCGTCCATGGGTTTAAAGAAATAATCAAAGGCCGCTTGGATTCTTTGCAAAACGTGCAATAAATCCACTGTTTCGGTATGGAATATTTTATTGAGCTGGTGGATGAATTTTTTGGATGGATCCAAAAGGCCATCGATAGCATTCATTTGTTTAGTTGCCCAAATAGCATGTTTGGATTTTTCGGAACTTTCGGATTTTTCGGAGTAACTGTACTTATGGTTCCGCCATTCTTGAGCGAGATCAGTCCAATCAAAACTATTTATCAAGTAATTATGGATGAAATTCTTGGTTTCAAAATGCAAGGAATTTTTCAATACTTCTTCAGACGCTTTATTCAAGGCATAATTCATTACATCTTGATCATTTGAAATACCATTCATCCGCAATGGAGAAAGCAAAATAAGACCCTCTAAGGAGCGTAAACGTGATAATGCAACATACGCTTGTCCCGGCATAAAAACCTGCGATACATCGATTGCTGCTTTGTCAAATGTCAATCCTTGACTTTTATGAACCGTGATGGCCCAAGCTAATTTAATAGGATAGTGCACAAACGTCCCTAAAACCTCCTCTTCAATTTCTTTTGTGACTGGATCAACTGTGTACCTGATATTTTGCCATTCGTATTTCTCTACTTCAATGGTTTTATCTTCTTCGGGAAAGTGAATTCTAATTTCTTGGCTCGAAAGTGATTTGATAATCCCCATTTTTCCATTAAAATAGTTTTTCTCAAAGGACAAATCATTCTTTACAAACATCACTTGAGCGCCAATTTTCAATTGCAAATCGGCCTCAATAGGATAGATTTTTTCCGGAAAATCGCCCACAATATCTGGTTTATAGGTAATTAACTCCCCTTTTAAGTCTGCGAGCGCTTGCGCATTCATGGCATCAGCCTTTGCATTATGGGTTGTTAAAGTGATATAACCTCTATTTTCTTTTAGATCAAAGTCGGGCTTAACGTACTTATTTAACACCGCTACATCTTCGGCGGTTATCTGGTTATTTCTTAAGTTGTTCAAGACCGAAATAAATTCGGTATCCGTTTGACGATAAATAGTTGACAATTCAATATACAACGGAGGACTTTGTTGCACGACATGCGAATGAAAAAAGAATTTTCCTTGGTAATAGGTGCGTAAAGTGTGCCATTCCTCGTCCCGAATTACAGGTGGTAATTGTAATAAATCTCCTATATATAAAACCTGAACCCCTCCAAAAGGTGTCGCTTTTTTACGAACCGTTTGCATCATGTAATCCATGGCGTCTAATAAATCCGCACGAAGCATACTCACTTCATCAATGACTAGCAATTCCATATTACGAATCACAGATTTCTTTAATCCGCTCATTTTAAAATGACGACGTAAGGTATCTTTTGATTCAAATTTTACTCTTTCTGTAAATTGAGAATCCACATTAAAAGCAGGAATAAAACCACCAAAAGGCAACTGAAACATAGAATGAATGGTAACGCCTCCTGCATTTAAGGCTGCAATTCCCGTGGGTGCTACAACTACAGTGTTCTTATGAGTAGTAGCAATTATTTCCCGTAACAAGGTTGTTTTACCTGTACCTGCCTTTCCTGTTAGAAAAACGGAACGCTGGGTTTGATTGATAAACTGCAGCGTATAAGCAGCTGCTTCAGAAATGGTTTGCATAAGGCGTATAAATTAAAAAAAACACTTTAGTTAAGGCGATAAATAGTACTATTGAGAGCAATGAATATAAAGTAAATGTACCTAATTTTAAAGATTAAAAATAAATTTGATACCAAAAAAAAACCTCCACTCTTTACAAGAATGAAGGTTTCAATTGAATTAAAAATAATGTTATTTTTTAGTTTCGGTTTTAGCCTCCGCTTTTTCTTCCACTTTTTCATCAGACTTAGCTGCTGATTTGTATTTTTCGTTTAAGGCCTTAACAATGTCCTTAGTAATGTCGTATTTTTCTTCTGCATACAATACTGAAGCTGCATCACCAGTACCATAAATGTAGCTGTATCCTTTTTCTTTTCCGTATGCTTTGATGAATTTCTTTACACCAGAAACTAATGAGTCCATTTCAATGCTACTATCTTGTTGCAATTGTTGAGACAATGCTTGTTGCGCATAACTCAATTGTTGTTCTCTTTTTTGTAATTCTGCTCCTCTTTTTTGAGCCCATTCTTGTCCATTAGCTTGTGCTTGAGACTGAAAATTAGCGGCGTCTTGCTTGAAACGATTAATCTCCGCTTCCAATTGTCTTCCTTTTTCAGCAGATTGTGCTTTGTATTTAGCTTCAAGATCTTTCGCTTCTGTATATTCTTTCATTAATACCGAAGTATCTACATAAGCTGTTTTTACTTCTTTAACTTCTGCAGTTTTGTTACAAGCAACAACTGAAATCGAAATTGCAATAATTAATAATACTTTTTTCATTTTGGTTTATTTGTAATTTAATGTGTGTTCGACAAAAATATAAAAAAATAGGTAGTAACCTAATAAAGTTATGAAATTCCGAATTTTTTTATACTATTAGATTTTGCTATTAAAAAGAGTAAAATTATAATTTGTATTTATAAAAAACCGCCTTACTAGCGTTAAAATAAGCTTAAATCTAAAAAATGGCAATAAAACACATGTTTCCGAAGCTTATCGCTGCTTAAAAGTGCCTTAAAATCATTTTTACTTGTTTTTTAGTACGTAAATATGAGATGAATATTCAAAATTGGCTTTTGCTTTCCAATTGGACCACAAGCCAACCAAGGACGCTTTTATAAAATTCATTTTCCCGGATTTGTATTTTTCTGAAAGCAAACTCACATAAAAGGAATCAAACTTCATAGGAAGCACTTTTTCTAATTGTATATTTTCTTTTTGAAAAAGGGATTGAATGGCTTTCTTTGAAAAATGCCAAAAGTGAATGGGCACATCATACGCTGCCCAAAAGGCTCCATAATATTTTGCATCGAAAGATTTAAAATTAGGAACCGCTATAATTAAAGATCCACTTGGTTTTAACAAACGTTTCAATTCTTTTATTTGATTATCTAAATCAGGCACATGTTCTAAAACATGCCACATGGTAATGACGTCAAAAGACTGGTTTTCTAATGCTGCGGTTGCATCCACAAAATCAACTCCCTTTTTACTAGCAATGGCTTTCGCCTTTTCACTCGGTTCCACCCCTATTGTACTCCAACCATTTTGTTTGGCTACAGCTAAAAAATCACCTGTACCAGCACCAATATCTAAAATGCGTCCTTTAGCTGGCTGCAACGAATTAATTAAATTTAATTTGTTTTTTAAAGCAATCCCTTTTACAAAATGATAGGCTTTTTCAAACAAGGATCTTTTGCTATCCGTATGAGAAATGTAATCCACACTTTCATAATACTTCCCTAAAACATCTAAACCAGGTTGCGGATAAGTGACCAACATATCCAAACTTTCATCATAATATAATTCAAAAACTTCTTTGGAAACGGAATGGTCTTTTACGGTAAGGAAATGTTTTTTATTCGAAATATCCATTTTATAATTTATATTTTTTCGTAACAAACCCCAAAAGTAACTCCATTACTTTTGGGGTTGTAATTTATTTATTTTTAAAACTATTTAGCAATAACAAGCGATTCGACAGTAGTTTCACGTGGAACAAAATAATTTTAGACAGTAGATCACAGATTAAAAAATCAGAAATCCCTACTATTACAGCCGCAACCCAAACTTTTATCTTCCCATGTAAATCAACAGGACCGAAATATCACTTGGTGACACTCCACTAATTCTAGAAGCTTGAGAAATCGTAATGGGGCGGATTTTAGTTAACTTTTGTTTCGCTTCAATAGACATCGATTTGATTTTATGATAATCGAAATCGTCTGGTATTTTTACATCTTCTAAACGGGTTAACTTATCCGCATTGTTTCGTTCCTTTTCTATATAACCGGAATATTTCACTTGAATTTCTGCCTGTTCTAAAATCTCTTGATCAACATCGTTCTGCTCGATATAGGATTTTACTTTATCTAATTTCATCATATCCTCTAATTCTATTTGAGGGCGAGAAAAAATCTTAAACATTTTATCCCCTTGAGAAATCAATGCTGTTCCTTTAGATTCTAAAATAGGATTGGCTTCAGCCATCGTAATGCTAGATTCTCTAAAGAAAGCAACCATCTTTTCGGATTCCTTTAATTTATGTTCCATGCGACGCAAACGATTTTCTGAGGCTAAACCAATTTCATACGACATTGGTGTTAATCTAAAATCAGCATTGTCTTGACGCAATAAAGTTCTGTACTCCGCACGAGAAGTAAACATACGATACGGCTCTTCTGTTCCTTTAGTTATTAAATCATCAATCAACACTCCTATATAGGCTTCGTCTCTTTTTAAAATTAATGGCGCTTTTTCGTGCACTTTTAAATGTGCATTAATCCCAGCCATTAATCCTTGAGAAGCGGCTTCTTCGTAGCCAGTAGTTCCATTAATTTGCCCCGCGAAATACAACCCTTCTACTAACTTAGTTTCAAGCGTATGCTTTAATTGTGTTGGTGGAAAATAATCATACTCAATCGCATAACCTGCACGAAGGAATTTCACATTTTCAAAACCAGCAACAGATTTCATTGCTTTATATTGAATATCTGCTGGCAGAGAAGTAGAAAAACCATTCACATACACCTCACAAGTTTTCCATCCTTCTGGTTCAATAAATAACTGATGTCTTTCTTTATCTGCAAAACGATTAATCTTATCCTCAATCGATGGACAATATCTTGGTCCTAAACTTTTGATGCGTCCATTAAACATCGGCGAACGATCAAATCCTTCACGTAAAATATCATGCACTTCCAACGAAGTGTACGTCATATGACAAGATCTTTGATGCACCAACGGAGATGTCACATCCGAATAAGAAAACTTATCTGGTTTAGCGTCTCCCTTTTCTTCATTCATTTTAGTAAAATCAAGAGAACGTCCATCCACACGTGGAGGAGTTCCTGTTTTCATTCTACCAGATTCAAAACCTACTTTTATTAAATCTTCAGTAATGCCATAAGCAGCACTTTCTCCTGCTCTACCACCGCCAAATTGTTTTTCTCCAATATGGATTAAACCATTTAAAAAAGTTCCATTGGTTAACACAACAGATTTTGCTTTAATTTCAATACCAAGCGAAGTTCGAATCCCTTTAATTTTCCCTTCTTCAATTAGGAGCCCTTGCACCATTTCTTGGTAAAAGTCTAAATTAGGAGTTCCCTCCAGCATCATTCTCCATTCTTCTGCAAACCGCATTCGATCGCTTTGAACACGAGGCGACCACATAGCAGGACCTTTAGACTTATTCAACATTTTAAACTGAATAGCAGTTCGATCTGAAACTATTCCAGAATACCCCCCAAGCGCATCAATCTCACGAACTATTTGTCCTTTGGCAATTCCACCCATGGCAGGATTACAAGACATCTGAGCGATGTTCTGCAAACTCATTGTTACCAATAAAGTCTTAGAACCCAAATTTGCAGCAGCAGCGGCAGCTTCTGACCCAGCGTG
Organism: uncultured Flavobacterium sp.; assembly: GCA_963924965.1. GTDB lineage: Bacteria > Bacteroidota > Bacteroidia > Flavobacteriales > Flavobacteriaceae > Flavobacterium. The sequence goes on along the minus strand of CAWURM010000091.1, from coordinate 8,690 downwards.
CCCAGCACCTACAACGATAACATCGTATTCTTCTTGAAACATTTTCTTTATAAATTAACTCGATTGGATCGAGAATAGTATTAAAACTAAACAGTGTTCCACGTGGAACCAAAACATAAAATTATTACCGTTACACAACATTGTTCCACGTGAAACAATATTTAAAAAAATAAAAAACCACCTACTGTTCCACGTGGAACATAGCCATTTTTTCATCTTCTTTAGCACGCATCATTACTACATCCTCTTCGCTTTTATCTTTGTAACCACAATAATGCAAAAGACCATGTACCAATACACGCTTTAATTCCTCCTCAAAAGAAACTTTGAAATCCAAGGCATTGTCTTGAACCCGTTCAATAGAAACAAAAATATCACCGCTAATTTCGTTTCCCATCGTGTAATCAAAACTAATGATATCCGTCAACGTATCGTGATCTAAATATTCTATATTGATTTTATGCAAATAGTCATCATCACAAAAGATGTAGTTGATCTCCCCTTCTTTTTTGTTTTCAGAAACAATAACAGCTGAAAGCCATTCAGCAACAAGCTGTTCGTTATCTAAATTAAACTCATTTTCGTAATTAAAATTGATCATTTTTTATTGAAATATTCTTGAACCTTCTGGTTGAAATTGGAGCGCAAAGGTAATGATTGTCTGTTTAAAATCTCTATTGTATTCAAATATTCTAATAATCCCTCAGGCAATGGTTTAGATTCATGATCGTACTGTTTTTTATTAGACTCAGATTGTCTCTTACTTTCTTCACCTTGTTCTTGAATAGCAGTCTTTAATTTTAGTAATTGCTGCTTAATATTAAGGATTTTTTGTAAGGTTTCGTTTTTGAATCCTTTGTTTAAAAGCTGCTTTTCAATTTGTTTCATTTGCTCCAAAACATCCTTACCCTCATTCCCTAATCCTTGCTTCTTGAGTTCGTTTTCAAGTGCTTCACGCAATGCTTGCTGCTCCTTGTAAATTTCCATTATTGCTTTGGCATCTCCTTCGTCGCCATCGCCAGCTTGTGCATCTCCTTTACCCTGTTTGCCATCTTTACCTTCTCCTGGCTTATCTCCCTGCCCCATTCCTTCCTTCACTTTTTCCCCTAAACCCTCTTGTTTTTTTATAATATCCGGAAGCTGCATACCTGCACCTTGTCCCGGTTTTGGTTTGCCAGATCCCATTCCTGACAGCGACATTTGCATACCACTCAAAATATCACTTAAAAAATCCCCTAACTTATTTGCAGCCGCAACCGTGTATTGCTGGTGCGACAACCCTTTGGGAACTTGAGCGTCTGCTAAACTTTCCAAAGCCTTGTCAATATTGTACTGCATATTCCCTATTTCACGCGTAACATCCTCAGCTATTTTCGGATTACGTAAGGACATAGCAAACAAACTATCATCGACATGTTTGAACTGCAATCGCAAATCTTGTTGCCATTTCATTTTTTTATTAAATCCAGGAGACCCGTTTTTTAAACTTTTAATTTGACCCATTAAATCTTCCTGCGACAATGAAAACGCTAACAAATTATCTAAAATTTGACGCAACATTTTAACATCTTCATCTAGCTGCTCCATTTCACCTGACTCTAAACTATCAGTCATTTTCTTCGATAACGACTTCATTTGCTTGGCCGCGCTCTTCTGCTTTGGCTTGGCTTTGTCTGCATTATTTTTTTGGAGCTCGTCCATAGCCTTGTTTAAATCATCCTCTATGCTTTTTTCTTTGGTAGCATCATCCGGAATGTCTAACGGTGTTTTTAAAGCACTATTGTCTTTTTTTAATTCCTTTAACTCTTCTTGGATTTTATTAAAATCACTATTAATTTCTTTCTGCTTTTCTACTCCTTTTTCTTTATTATTATCGGATAATTGTTCTTGCTTTTGGGAAAGTTTGTCCAACTTGTCTGCAATTTGCTCCGCTTTTTTATCAACGTAATACTTTTTAGTAAGTTCCACTAATTGCTGTAAATTCTTTACTTGATTTTTACTGTTTTGTTTGAATTTATCTAATTTAGAAAGTAACTCTTCATTTTTGATTTTATCATTCAAATCCTTCAATTCGTCTAACAACTTTTGATTTTTGTCCAAATCTTTATCGGCATTCTCCAATCTTTTTTGCAAAGCCTCCTTCAATTCATCCTTTTCCTTTCCTTTGAATTTATCAAGATTGTCTTTCATTTTATCAGCAAATTGCTTCATTAACTCATCTTGCTTCTTCTGATTTTTGATAAAATCATTCACTTCTTGCTGCTCCTTAAATTCAAATTTATCTTTTTCCTTACCTGATTTTTGTAGCTTCTCTAATTCCGAAATTTGCTTGGTTTGATTTTTTAATGAATTCTCTAAGCCTTTAATATTATCATTTTGTTGCTGTAAAACTTGATCGGCTTTTTCAGAATCTGTACCCACCCGATTACTAAAAACCACTGACTTTGAACTTTTGAAATGATGAATAGCATCATTATCATAAACTTCAAAATAATATTCATAAGACACCCCTTGCTGCACCGGTAAATTAGCCGGGAACGAAAATACAAACTGATCAAAAGGTGCAGCCTTAATAGCTATTGTTCCACGTTTAACATCCAATGGGTTTGACTTTGGATAATAAACCACTTGTAATTTAGTCAACCCGTAATCATCCGAAATTTGACCCAAAACAAAACTTTTATCGACCTTTATACTATCTGGAGCATGCTGGACTCGTATTGCAGGAAACTGATCTTTAATTACAGACAATTGATAACTTAATTTTTCATAGTTATCGACCTTATTATTTGAACTAACAATTTGATAATCTGTATTTTGCATTATATCTTTAGTCAAAACAAAACCATTCTTCACTTTGGAAAAAGCAAATGTTGATTTATCTGCAACCCAAAGCACTTTGTCGGTGAAATCAGTTTTCATTTTCCAAAAAACACGAGTTCCCTCCGGAATTATAGCATTTCCCGTACCTTGAATCACCTCATTTTTTCTATTTAAATAAATAGGAAACTTTAATATCATTTCAAAATCAACAATTGCAGGAACCTTCAATACTTTTAATTCGAAGTCAGGAGATACAACATCATTTGCCTCCAAATGAAAGACGATGTTATCAATAGGTTTTGCTATCGTAAACTGAAATTCACTATTGCTGATTTTTTCTAAATAATAGCTCTCATTGTTCATGACTATCATACTATTATCCGGCACTACCTTCCCAATAGTTTTCACTTTAAGAACAAAATCATTGTTTTGCTCCGTTTCCATACTAGCATTTAACACTATAAATTGAAACGGAGCGGGAGGAGAAAAAGCAGTATTAAAATGTACAACTCTGTTTAAACTTTGGGCAATTACATCCTTGTTCCCCGTGAAATAAAAAGCACTAAACAATAAAATAGGTATAACAGCTAGTGGTACATACTTCTTGTTCGTACTAAAATTAATAGCATTAGTAAACGGTATGGGTTGCAAAGCATTTGCTTTTTGATCAATAGAAGCAATCAATAATTCCGATTTAAACTCTGAAGACGAAATATCCGAGAGCTGAATGAAATTGGTCAGGGTATCATTTACATTGGAAAAATGATTGCCTATAATGGCCGATGCTTCATTATAATTTAATCCTTTTTGAATTTTGAATAATTTAAAAAGAGGAAGCACAATATAACGAAGAAATAGAAACCCTTCGACTCCTAGAAAAATCCAAAATAAGAACATCCTGCCTATGGGCTTAAGCCAAAGAAAATATTCAATAAAAAGAGTAAATAGAAAATACAACAAACCTAAACCGATAAAGAAAACTACTCCTCGTATCAATTCGTTTACATAATACTTTCTAATAAAAGCTTCTAATTTATGATAAATAAAACTTGAACTCTCCAAAATCTATAATGGTTTTATATAACCAATAAAAGTAACAATTTATATGAAATGGACATCATAAAAAAGTACTCTAAATACGAAACATAATAGGTGAATTACACATAAACGATGAAAAGCAATAAAAAGCTATAGGTGAATAAAGAAAAACTAAAAGGCTGCAAAATTGAAAATGATACAATTACCCCTTTTCAAATAAACCATTTAAATAATTGAAATTGTATCTTTGCAGCAAAATTTACAAAAATGTCAAACCCAATTCGCGTGCGTTTTGCACCAAGTCCAACAGGACCTTTACATATTGGCGGTGTACGTACTGCTTTATTTAATTATTTGTTTGCCAAAAAAAATGGTGGAACTTTCTATTTAAGAATTGAAGATACCGACCAAAATCGTTTTGTTCCTGGAGCGGAAGCTTATATCATGGAAGCACTAGAATGGCTAGGAATTGCTCCTGACGAAACGGTAGGAAAAAATGAAAAATTTGGACCGTACCGCCAAAGCGAAAGAAAACATTTGTACAAAGAGTACGCTGATCAATTAATTAATTCGGGTTGGGCTTATTATGCATTTGATACTCCAGAAGCCTTAGATGCTTTTAGAAAATCCGAAGAAGAACAAGGAAAAACGTTCATTTACAATCATACCAACAGAGAAAAGCTAGATACTTCATTAGTAATTTCAGATGCAGCAACTGCTGAAAGAATAGCAAATGGCGAACATTATGTCATCCGTTTTAAAACACCTGTTGACGAAACTTTACATTTAAAGGACATTATTCGTGGCGATGTTAAGTTTGAAACTAGTCTACTTGATGATAAAGTATTATTTAAAAGTGATGGAATGCCAACGTACCATTTGGCTAATATTGTAGATGACCATTTAATGGAAACCTCTCATGTCATTCGTGGTGAAGAATGGTTGCCTTCCATGCCTTTGCACGTTTTATTATACAGAGCATTCGGTTGGAATGCACCTGAATTTGCTCATTTACCTTTAATTTTAAAACCAGTTGGTAACGGAAAGTTATCAAAGCGAGATGGAGACAAACTAGGTTTTCCAGTATTCCCATTGGAATGGAAAACAGAAGAAGGTTTATCTACGGGGTACAGAGAAAACGGATTTTTCCCGCAAGCAGTTGTTAACTTCCTGGCTTTATTAGGTTGGAACGATGGAACAGAACAAGAGTTATTCTCCCTAGAAGAATTAGTTGAAAAATTTGACTTGAACAGAGTGCATAAAGCGGGTGCTAAATTTGATCCTGAAAAAAACAAATGGTTCAATCACCAGTACTTAATTAAGGCAGATGATACCACTTTGGCGAAAGCCTTCACTCCTATTTTAGTTGAAAAAGGTTTCTCGACTGCGCTCGAAAAGACGACCAAAATTGTTTCGTTAATAAAAGAACGCGCTCATTTTGTTTCAGAGTTTTGGGAAATGAGTGATTTCTTTTTTGTGGCTCCTACAGCATATGATGAAAAAGCAAGAAAAAACTGGAAAGCTGAAACACCAGCATTAATGCAAGAATTGATTTCCGTTGTTGAAGAAATCACTGATTTTACATCGGTAAATATTGAAACGATAGTTAAAGACTGGATGACCAAAAATGAAATAGGAATGGGTAAAGTAATGCAACCATTCCGATTGAGTTTAGTAGGTGCTCTTAAGGGCCCTCACCTATTTGATATTGTTGAAGTCATTGGTAAAGACGAAACGATTAAGAGAATTCAAAAAGCAATTAGCTCTTTATAAAAACAAAAAAGTCCCGATAAACTCGGGACTTTTTTTATAAGTATAAAAGAATACTTCCGTTGAGCATACTGGGGTTTCCCTTAAAGCTATAACCTAGATTTTTAGAATTCAAATTACCCAGCATATTCCCAATCCCATATTGATACGAAACATTAAATCTAAAATGCTTCACTCCTGCTGTTAGACCAACTGTTGGATATAAATTAAATTTAGAGATATCTACAATATCTTTAGCTAACAAGGTAGTTCCCGATATCACATTTTTTTCGTCTTCCGGTTTGATTTTAAATTTCCCATTAAACTGAACAATGGGTCCAAATTCAACACTAACATTATCAGCAAGAACATAACTAAGTTGTAATGAAAATTGAGCCGACGGTAAGGTGTAATTTACGTCTTTGTATCCAAATCCAATATTATTAGTTTGCACGGAGAAATTGTTTTCTGAAAACTGAATGGCGTAGACCATATCCCAATTATCATAGAAATTACCTCTCACAGAAAGACCCGCATTCCACCCTAAATCTGGCTTAGTTTGAAAGTTTTTGGTAGTTAAAGTAAATTGATTTACTCCAATAGCAATTCCAATTCTATTGGAATCTCTATAGCCATACTGTGCAAATGTGACTCCAGTGCATAAAATAAAAACGAAGGATAAGACTAGCTTTTTCATATTATAAAAGTAAACGAACACAAACCTAAAGTTTTTTTGTAATTTAACGGTAAATTTTAAACTAAATTACATCATTATGAACATTGCATTACTTATTATTCTTGTATTTGGGTTCTTTATCTTACTATCCTCCTTCTTTACGGTGAAACAACAATCCTCGGTTATTATCGAAAGATTTGGGAAATTTCACAGCGTCAGACAATCTGGTTTACATCTAAAAATTCCATTAATTGACAGAGTTGCCGGTCGTGTGAATTTAAAAATTCAACAACTAGATGTCATCATCGAAACTAAAACTAAAGACAATGTATTTGTGAAACTAAAAGTTTCAGTACAGTTTATGGTGGTAAAAGACACTGTTTATGATGCTTTTTATAAACTAGAATATGCCCATGATCAAATCACCTCTTACGTTTTTGATGTCGTTCGTGCCGAAGTTCCAAAACTGAAACTGGATGATGTTTTTGAAAGAAAAGATGATATTGCTATTGCTGTTAAAAGAGAATTGAATGAGGCAATGACGACTTATGGTTACACCATTATCAATACATTGGTAACGGATATTGATCCAGACATTCAAGTTAAAAACGCCATGAATAGAATTAATGCCGCTGATAGAGAAAAAACAGTAGCTGAATTTGAAGCAGAAGCATCTAGAATTCGAATTGTGGCTAAAGCCAAAGCAGAAGCCGAAAGCAAACGTTTACAAGGACAAGGTATTGCTGATCAAAGAAGAGAAATTGCTAGAGGATTGGTAGAAAGTGTAGATGTACTGAACCGAGTTGGAATTAACTCACAGGAAGCCTCAGCCCTAATTGTAGTTACGCAACATTATGATACGCTTCAAGCCATTGGTGCCGATACCAATTCTAATTTAATATTATTACCTAATTCTCCACAAGCGGGAAGCGAGATGCTAAATAATATGGTAGCTTCTTTCAGTGCTTCTAATCAAGTAGGAGAAATGATGAAAAAAACAAGTAGAAAACAAACTAAGAAAGCGGTAAAAGAAACTGAACTACCTCCTACGGCAGAAAGTACAGAAGAAGAATTATAAATCAATAAAAAAGAGGCTTACGAGCCTCTTTTTTTAAATATCCATTTGGTTATAAATGGAAGTACTAAACTAATTATTTTTCCGTAAGGACCTGGAATTATAGTACTATACGACCCTACAATACCACTTACGGCATTTTTTACTATGTTTTTAGGCTCTAAATTTTCTTTTAAGCCTTGAACTTCTAAGTGAATTTTTTGAAGGTGTATTTCCCTCTCAATCTTTAAGATTTCAAGTTCTCTATCAATCTGAGCGTAGGACGAATATTTCTTTGTTCTCATAATTTAGTCATTAAAAAATATTTCTGAGAATTTTTCTAGAAGCGGGCCTTCCACCATTTTATCTTTTATAAAAAACATAAGAACCGTAAAGAAAAGATAAATACCTCCTACAATTAAAAAACCAACCGGATAACTATCAAAATAATTTCCAATTGCAAAAGCTAGTGCAAAAGAACAAAAGAACAGCACCATAGCAATCCCTAATAAAATTAATGAAAATTTTAAAAAGGCAGTAGTTGATTTCATTGCCATTTTGAAACTACGCAACTTATAATACTCCAGATTACTCTCTACGTATTTAGTGACATGTTCTTGAATATTCTCTGAATTTTCTTTTAATTCTTCAAAAGCCATATTTAAATATTTTAAATTCTATTCTACTTATTTTTGAAGCTTAGCATTTTGTTCTTTTAATTCAGCTAATTTAATTTCAAGAAAAGAAATTACATCCTCGGTTTTGTGACTCATGTCAGAAAGTAAATCTACGTAGGTTTCCTCTAAATCGTTTTTGGCACTTTTTAGTTTGCTTTTCATATCGCCTGAAAGATCGTCTATTTTATTTTTCAAATCTTTTTGTGCGTCTTTATATCCTGACTTAATTTTTCCTCTTGTTTTTGATCCTTTATCCGGAGCAAACAAAATTCCTATACCGGCGCCAATTGCTGCACCAGTTAAAATGGCTAATAATGTATTTCCTGTATTATTTGACATAACTGTTTTCTTTAAATTTATACTTTTTATAAAGTTAACCATTTTATTAACACTTTGCTGTTAACAAGCCGTTAAAGTGAGATTAATTGTGCTAAAAACGATAATAAAGCGAGCTGAGAGATGAAAAAACAATAAATATAATAGGAATAGAAAAACCAATAAAACAGCTTTAAAAACGCTTATTTAAAGCTGTTTTTTATTATTAAAATTGATAATAAAGATGATAAAAATAGAAAAAAGCAATAATAAAAAAACACCTTATTAAAAGGTGTTTTTGATAACTATAATTGATGAAGCACTTGCTCTAAAATTTCTACTTCCCGATCCGTTGTAC
>CAWURM010000090.1:0-6745 GCA_963924965.1 uncultured Flavobacterium sp. | reverse complement strand
TTCAAAGCCTTTTCAATTTGATATTTAGAAATTATCAAATCTTCACCTATCAATTCGGGTTCTACAGAAATCAATTCCGCAATGAAAAAGAATTTTTTCAACGCTTGGTTAACACTATAAAATTCATGTGTAATATGTCCTAAACACTCTGTATGTGTACCATGAGCATGCGGGTTGAATTGAATGTTGTTAAAGTTAGTAGACGACATCCCTGACGAAACTTTCCCTATCCATTCCTCAAATTTTACGGGTTCTATTACCGGTTTATCAATATACCAAGCAATGGGATTTTCAGCAGTATTGGTTAATGGTATCGAGATATCAATGGGGTTTGATAAATCGATATTATATGTTGAATTGTTGTGTTGGATTGTCGCTTTCATTTATGCTGAATTTATTTCAGCATCTCATCTTGAGATACTTTTATAATATCAAATATAAATCTTTTAATTCAGGATTAGATAATTTTGCTCAATTCCATTTCCAATCTTTATGCCAATTCTTCAATTGTTTTTCTCTTTTAAACGCTTCCGAAGAACTACAAAATTCTTCAAAATAAATCAAAATAGTTGCATTATATTTTTTTGTAAAAAGCGCGCCAGTACCGTTTCTATGGCAATCAATTCTGTTTTTTAAATTTTTAGTGGCTCCAACATATATAACAGTATAGTTCTTATTAGTCAAGATATATGTAAATCCTTTTTTCATAATAAAAATTAAAAAGTTTCACCCTAAACTAGTTCAACAGATCCTGAAACTAGTTCAGGATAAACAAATCACTTGCAATTCCATCAGTCAAAAACTTTCCTTTTTTGGTAGGTTTTAAAATATTTTTTTCAACATAAAGCAATCCATCATCCAAGAACTTTTGTGTTTGCTTCATTAAATAATCGAAATAAATTAGTCCAAATTCGGCTTCAATTCTGTCCAATGAAACACCCCAAATCGTGCGCAATCCAGTCATTATATATTCATTATAACGATCAGAAACCGATAAAATTTCAACTTCATTTGGCAATTGACCAGCATCCATAGCTTTTAGGTACAAAGCGTTATTTGCTATATTCCAACTCCTAGAAATCCCATCATAACTGTGTGCCGAAGGTCCAATTCCAATGTATTTTTTACCCAACCAATAGGCCGAATTATTCTTAGAAAAATAGTTCTCTTTCCCAAAATTAGACAGCTCATAATGGATAAATCCATTTTTTTCAAGCGTTGCCACTAAAATCATAAAATGTTCCTGAGCCACCTCGTCATTAGGTTCTGCTATCTTCCCCGTTTGAATTAGTTTTTTCAAAGCCGTTTTGGGCTCTACTGTCAAGGCATAACTTGAAATATGTGGAATACCAAAAGACAAGGCAGTGTCTACATTGTCTTGCCATTTTTCATTACTCATACCAGGAACTCCATAGATCAAATCAATTGAAATATTATCAAAATATTGGGTGGCTTCTGTCAAACATTTTTGAGCTTCCGCCGAATTATGCGCGCGGTTCATCATTTGTAAATCATCTTCAAAAAAAGACTGAATTCCAATGCTCAACCTATTGATCTTACTCTTAGCAAGTTCCAAAATTCGTTCACTTGACAAATCATCAGGATTGGCTTCGAGTGTTATTTCAGGATTTTCTATAACGGTATAATTTTCATAAACCGCAGCAATTAGAAAATCAATTTCGGCTGAAGTTAAGACAGATGGCGTTCCACCTCCAAAATATATCGTCTCTACATTCTCGTCACCCGATTCATTTTTGCGTAAGCGAATTTCTTTGGCCAAAGCCAAAACCATTTCCTCCTTTTTCTTCATGGAAGTCGAAAAATGAAAGTCGCAGTAATGACAAGCTTGCTTGCAAAATGGTATGTGAATGTAAATGCCGCTCATTTCTTAACTCGTTCTTCGTTCTGTTTTACAAAAGCATCCCAACCGGTATAGCTCTTTTCTCCAGTCACTTTCCCTGAATTAAAAAAATGACAAACAGCGGCAGCCAGTCCATCTGTACTATCTAGATTTTTTGGCAATTGTTTCAACCCTAATAATTGCTGCAACATTTTGGCCACTTGTTCTTTACTGGCGTTTCCGTTTCCGGTAATCGCCATTTTTATTTTCTTAGGTTCATACTCCGTAATAGGAATGTCTCTTGATAATCCCGCTGCCATAGCCACACCTTGCGCGCGACCTAACTTTAACATCGACTGCACGTTTTTTCCAAAAAAAGGGGCCTCAATAGCAATTTCATCAGGGTGATGTGTATCAATTAACTCAATGGTACGTTCAAAAATGATTTTTAGTTTTTGATAATGGTTGTCATATTTAGACAATTGCAATTCGTTCAGCTGAACAAATTCCATCTTCTTATTGATAACACGTATCAAACCAAAACCCATTATAGTGGTTCCTGGATCAATTCCTAATATGATGCGTTCGTTTGCCAAAAGATTTGTTTAAAGTTTAAAGTTCAAAGTTTAAAGTTTTGTTTCTTTGCACTCATGATTTCAATTCCTCACAAAACTAAGCATTTCCTAGTACTTCTAATCAAAGTTTTGATTGTAGGTGGGGCATTTTATTTCATTTACAATCAACTGGCCCATAATGACAAACTAGACTGGGTTCAGTTTACGGCAAAATTCAAAAAGAACCAATCCGTAATTGGAATAGGATTTATCTTATTGTTGAGCGTACTGAATCGCTATTTTGAAATTTTAAAATGGCAAAATCTAGCTTCTTATATTAAACCTATTTCCTTAGCTGAGGCTACTAAACAAGTTTTAGCTGCTTTAACTGCAGGGATCTTTACCCCAAATGGCGTAGGTGAATATGCTGGAAAAGCATTGTACTATGAAAAACAAGAAACCAAACAAGTCGTTTTCATGAACCTGATTTGTAATGGAATCCAAATGGTGTTGACCATCATCATTGGAATATTTGGCTTGCTTTATTTTAACACTCAGTACGACCTAATTGCCACGAAAACGGTTGTTCTAATTTTTGGAGCATTATTATTAACATTTGCGGTATTATTTTCAGTTAAAAAAATTGCAATTAAAGGCTATTCGATTGATAAGCTTCTCCTTAAAATCAATGAAATTCCTAAACAAATTCACCAGAAAAACATGCTTTTAGGCTTGTCCCGTTACCTTGTTTTTTCACATCAATATTATTTTTTGTTCTTGGCATTTGATGTTGACTTACCTTATTTCACCTTAATGGCAGCGGTAACCAGTGTTTATTTCTTAGCTTCCTCCTTACCAACTTTTCAGTTTTTGGATTTCGCCGTGAAAGGAAGTGTAGCCATCTATTTCTTTGGCATCCTAGGTGTAAATGAATGGATTGTGATATTCGTGTCTACATTGATGTGGTTTCTAAATGTGGTTTTACCGGTACTAATTGGTAGTTATTATGTACTGAATTTTAAGACTAAAAAAACGGCATAATGCTTTTATTACTCCTCATATCCTGCATTTACTTTGTAACCATAGGTGTTCTCGTTTATGGCTTTACTAAAATAAATCAATTTGAGCCTAGCACCATAAAACCAACAACAGCATTTACTATTATTATTCCGTTTCGAAACGAAGCAAAAAATCTGCCCTTTCTTTTAGAAAGTTTATCTCAACTGAATTATCCAAGTCACTTATTCCAAGTCATTCTTGTGGATGACGCATCAAGTGATGGGTTTCAGGTTTCAGGTCTACCGTTTACAACTACAATAATCAACAACAATCGCGTTTCAAATTCTCCAAAAAAAGATGCCATTGTGACGGCTATGAATACAGTTACAACAGAATGGATTATCACTACTGATGCGGATTGTACGGTTAATAAAAACTGGTTATTAACATTGGATAATTACATCCAGACTCATGATGCACGCATGATAGCCGGCGCAGTGACCTATGATTGCCAAAATACTTTTTTACATCAGTTTCAACAATTAGATTTGGCCAGTTTACAGGGAGCTACGATTGGGAGTTTTGGAATACGAAAAGGTTTTATGTGCAATGGTGCTAACTTAGCCTACACAAAAACACTTTTTCAAGAACTGAATGGTTTTAATGGTAATAATAAAATAGCCAGTGGAGACGATGTCTTTTTGTTGCAAAAAGCAATAGCACAATTCCCGAAGCAAGTTCACTATTTAAAATCCAGACCTAACATCGTTACCACCAAACCTTTGAATGAATGGAAACCCTTGTTTCACCAACGGGTGCGTTGGGCTTCCAAAACAACTTCTTATCAAAGTAGTTTTGGAAAATTTTTAGGTGTAGTTGTTCTCATGGGGAATTTAGGCTGGATATTGACGCTAGGGTTCTGGATATTTGGACTGATTTCAATTGAATTTACGATCATTCTATCTCTTCTAAAATTTGCAATCGATGCTATTTTGATTTTTAAAACCAATACTTTTCTTAGACAAAAAACCCGAAAACTGATACTGGGTTGTCTATTCTATCCCTTTTTTAGCGTTTGTGTGGCTTTCTATTCTTTGTTTGGAAAATACGAATGGAAAGGTAGAAAATTTAAAATGTAACATTTTTGATTTTTTTCTACTTATATAATGAATAATTAAAAACAGAAAAAATGGAAAACGAAGTTTTAAATAAGAAAAAAGGAATTACATCACTTTCAGGTGTGTTACCTCTAGTAATAATTTCGATACTTAGTGAGGACCAAATTCTAAAATATCTTTGTTTAGCATCGGCTATAATTCTCGTTGCACTCTCGTACTACAAAAAACACAGGAAATCAAAAACCACAAAAATTAATTAATTTATAGCAATAAAGTTAATTCTAATCCTAGACTCCTAGCCCTGATAGCAGTGAAAATCATTTATAGCCATCTTTTTGATGGGTATAAATATTGCAACGAATAGCAGGAAATAGCTCCTAATTTAGAAGAGACTGATCCATTGAAATTGCTATTACTATTTTAGCATAAAAGGAAGAATATAATGTGTGTGTTTTACTAAAATTCACCTTTGCTTACTGGATTTCTCTTTCGAAAACAAAACAATCCTTTTCTTAGACAAAAAACCCGAAAACTGATACTTGGGCTGTCTGCTTTATCCCTTTTTTAGCATTTGTGTGGCTTTCTATTCTTTGTTTGGAAAATTCGAATGGAAAGGCAGAACGTTTTCTAAATAGATTTCTTATTCCGAAAAATCAAGCCCGATAAGGTAAATGCTAGTACTGTTGGTGAAATAATACTTACAATTGCATTGCCTATTTGATCTAATTCTGTTCCAAAATAAAAACGAACAGCAATAAACAGCAGTGAAAAAAGAATTGAAACGGTCCAATAATTCCTATTGATAGGATTGACAACAGCATTCTCCTTTGGTAGTTTACTAATATAAAACACAATCCATATTAATCCTATTATTGAACTTATATGCTGGGCAATCTTGTAAAAGGGTAAGGAAAATAGTTCCACATTAAAAAAAGAAAAACTTTGCACCATAAAGCCATCCCAATGCGTCATTGAATCCCAGAAAATATGAGATACGGTACCTATAAAAAAAGAAAGTAAAACCGTCACAACATTGTTTTTGAAATAGTCAACCCAATTGGATTCTTTTAATTCCAACATCTTTTTTTGTAAAAAAACAGGTGCGTTTTTTAATAAAGGCTTTTTTATTATTTGATGAAAAGTAAACATGACGATAAAGCCCAACGGAAAATCAATTGTAAATATACCCAGCAAGGTATGACTGATTTCGCTTTGCATGCGCATCCTAAAAAAATACTCGAAATCAGGCGACATGGAACCCACTACCAAAGCAGTAGCAGACAGTTTTTTGTTTTTTAAAAACGGTAAAATAATCGCTGGATGTGATAAAGTAAACGGCATTATCTATTCAACTTTAAGGATTACTGGAAGAATAAATTGTGTTTTCACAGGAATTCCTCTTTTTATAGCTGGATTTACTTTTGGGAAACCCACCAGCCTAGCATGTAAAATACTGTCAATTTTAATGGTATCATAGGCCACTGAATCTTTGGGAAACAGGGGTTCAAACTGCATTTTTGAATTTGGGAATATGGTGACTTTAACTTCGATGGTATCTAATTCAGGATAGAGAATGGAAAGGGTATCATTACTCAATTTTTCTTGAATCAATTGCGTTAGAAATTCAAAAAAACACTGTTGTCTACGAGCTTTGTTTTCTAATTTATCGCAATCCACAAATGAAGGAAACTCATCGACCTCTTTCCAGTTGATGGCTTTCAACTCTTTTTGCAACAACTCCTTTTCCGAAGGCACTTGCATTTCGAAAAACTGACAGGAAGAAAAAAGTAAGAATACTAAAATAAAGTAATAGTGCTTCAATGTTTTGTTTTTGAATTGGAATAATATTTTATAAAAATACAATTATTATTTACGTGAAGCTTTCGAAAGTAAATAATCTTGATAGCTTTCGGCAAACCACTTCTTTTTATTCGCTTCAGCTATTTCTTTTTGTGCTGGATATAAAACTGCCAATCTATCTGAAAAAGCACCTATTTGAATTGTATAACTATAAAATTCTCGTTTTGTTAATATAAAATCAGGCATTCCTTTTTTATTAGAAAACTCAAAAAAAAGCTGATTAAATTCTTTCATAGAAAAATTAGAAACTTTCCTTTTATTCGCAATGTAAATCGAATCTTTTAACCCCTTATCTTCGTTATTATTCTTTTGTTCCTGACCATAAATAGCCCCAAAAAACAGATTGAAAAACAAAATGAAACCTACTATTGCAT
>CAWURM010000089.1:0-10781 GCA_963924965.1 uncultured Flavobacterium sp. | reverse complement strand
CACTACCACTATCAATTCCTATTTCTTTCATGATTGCTTTAATCATGGTCGATTTTCCTTCCCCATTTTTTCCAACAAAAGCCACTTTTTGTCCACGTTCAATAACTAAATTAGCATCCTTGAATACCACATGATCCCCGTAGACCTTTGACAAATCCTTCACAATTACAGGATATTGACCAGAACGCACTGCTGGAGGAAATTTTAATTTCAAAGCTGACGTATCTACTTCATCCACTTGAACGATTACCAATTTTTCGAGCATTTTAACCCGAGATTGTACCGCATCCGTTTTAGAAAACGTTCCTTTAAAACGATCAATAAAAGTTCTATTATCAGCAATCATACGTTGCTGTTCATCGTATGCTTTTTGTTGATGCATGCGACGGTCTTTACGCAACTCTAAATAATGTGAATACTTGGCTTTATAATCATATATACGCCCCATCGTAACTTCAATGGTACGATTAGTAATATTATCGACAAAGGCTCTATCGTGCGAAATCACCACAACCGCTTTGGCTTGATTGATCAAGAAATCCTCTAACCATTGAATACTTTCAATATCCATGTGGTTGGTAGGTTCATCTAGCAAAATCAAATCTGGTTTTTGTAATAGAATTTTGGCCAATTCAATTCGCATTCTCCAACCTCCAGAAAACTCCGATGTTTGCCTATTGAAATCTTCTCTTTCAAATCCTAAACCCGTTAATATTTTCTCTACTTCCGCTTCATAATTTACTTCTTCAATCGCATAAAATTTCTCGCTCAAGTCAGAAACTCTTTCGATTAATTTCATGTAGGCATCACTCTCATAATCCGTACGAATAGTCAATTGTTCATTGATTTCGTCAATCTCGGCTTTCATACCAAAAATTTCTCCAAAAGCCTTAGACGTCTCCTCCATTACGGTAGCGCCATCTGTAGTTAATAAATGCTGAGGCAAATAAGCTACAATGGCGTCTTTTGGTGCCGAAATATTTCCAGTAGAAGGTTTACTTTGTCCTGCAATTATCTTTAAGAGCGTTGATTTACCCGCTCCATTTTTACCCATAAGGGCAATTTTGTCATTTTCATTTATAGCAAAAGAAACATCGCTAAAAAGCGTAGTACCACCAAACTGTACCGAAATATCGTTAACTGTAATCATTGTAATATAGATTTCTAGGTTCGGTTACTCATCTATTGGGCATCCGAGTTATTTTTTAAAAATGCAAAGATAGTTTAAATAAGTAATTGGTTTATTATAAAATGAAAGCTTCTAGAAACAGAATTAAATTCTCATTTCTAGAAGCTTTTTAAAATATTAAAAAAGGTATTATTCCTCTTTCTTTTTATTGATAGTATTCCAAATATGGGCATTATAGACCCCGATGTCTTCTGGATCAAAAACAGGATCTTTGCCCTCTTTTTTCTGTTTTTCGTAATCTTTCAATGCTGCCAATGCTGGTTTTTGTAAAAGTATAATCGCTATAATATTAAACCAAGCCATTAACCCCACTCCCAAATCTCCAATATCCCAAGCTAATTTTGCTTGGTTGATAGAGCCATACATAATCACAAGCATCATAATCACTTTCAATAAATGATTATAAATAGGTGATTTTAGATTTCTAGTTAAATAGGAAATGTTCGTTTCAGCAATATAATAATAGGCTAAAATTGTGGTGAAAGCGAAGAAAAATAAAGCAATCGCCACAAAATAAGATCCAAAGCCCGGAAAAACACTGTCCATTGCACTTTGTGTAAACCCGGGACCTACGGAAACATTAGAAGCGCCATTATACAAAAACTCAGCACCTCCCGACGCAAAATCAGGATTTTGAACATTGTATTTCCCCGTAATCAACAACATAAATCCTGTTGCTGAACATACTAATAAAGTATCAATATAAACAGAAAAGGATTGTACTAATCCTTGTTTAGTAGGATGCGAAACATTGGCGGCAGCAGCAATATGAGGTGCGGTTCCTTGTCCTGCTTCATTAGAATAAATTCCTCTTTTTACTCCCCATTGAATAGCTAATCCAAATACAGCTCCAAAACCCGCTTCCATATTAAAAGCACTTTTGAAAACCAATGAAATAACCCCAGGAAGTTGATCGTAATCAATAGCAATGATGACCAAAACAATTAAAATATAACCAATAGCCATTATAGGTACTACAAACTCTGTGAACTTAGCGATTCGTTTCACCCCTCCAAATACGATAGCTCCAAAAATAACAGCAACTACTAACCCAGAAATCCAAGTGTCTAATTGAAAGGCATTCTGAATCCCATCAGCAACCGAGTTCGCTTGAACTCCTGGCAACAATAGACCGGCAGAAATCACAGAAACGACGGCGAATAAAATTCCAAACCATTTTACTCCCAATCCTCTTTCGATATAAAAAGCAGGACCTCCTCGAAACTGACCTAAATGTTTTTCTTTATAAATTTGAGCTAAAGTAGCCTCGACAAAAGCCGTACTCGCTCCAAAAAAAGCAACCATCCACATCCAAAACATAGCACCAGGACCACCAAAAGCGATGGCAGTAGCAACTCCTGCAATATTCCCAGTACCTACTCTACCAGCCAATGACATGGATAAAGCTTGAAAAGAAGAAACTCCCGACTCAGAACTTTCTCCATCAAATAACAAACGAAACATTTCACGGATATGACGTACTTGTAAAAAGCGAGTTCTTAATGAAAAATAGAGTCCCGTCCCTAAACAGAGAACAATTAAAGCATTACTCCATACAATATCATTTAACGCGCCAATAATCTCTTCCATACCTTTATTTTATATTAATAATTATTAAAAAATCAATAAAACAATCGTTTTACATTATTTTTTTTATAAAACTATAACATAATGGCAAAAAAAACTAATTAAGAGCTATAAAAAACGGGGGAAGCCTAGTAATCATTAATAAAATAAGAAGTCTTGAAAACTCCATTTTTTGCTAATAATGAAATATTTTAACGCTTCCTTATTCGATTTAAAATAGATTTTCCTAATAGTCTAAATGAAGGACAAAAAAATAGCCTTACCACTATGGGAAAGGCTATTTAAATTAATTTCGAAAAAACACAATTAGTCTTTTCTCCATTTTTTAGTTTCTTCAAATACGTGCTCCAAAATTGCGGCTTCTTTTTCATCAAATTCCACATTTCTTCTACTCATTACCAATCGAGCAGTTTCAAAAGCCTTTTTAGTTATATAGGTAGAAAAACCTGCTGCACCACCCCAAGAAAAACTAGGAACAAAATTTCGAGGAAATCCACTACCAAAAATATTAGCACTTACCCCAATTACAGTTCCTGTGTTGAACATGGTATTAATACCACATTTACTGTGATCTCCCATCATCAAACCACAAAACTGAAGTCCTGTTTTAGCAAAACCTTCGGTTTCGTAACTCCACAATCGCACTTCCTCGTAGTTGTTCTTTAAATTAGAATTGTTACTATCCGCACCAATATTGCACCATTCTCCCAATACAGAGTTCCCTAAAAATCCATCATGCCCTTTATTAGCATTACTAAACAAGACCGAATTATTGATCTCGCCTCCTACTTTTGAATTAGGTCCCACGGTAGTGGCTCCATAAATTTTGGCTGCCATTTTTACAACGGCACCTTCACATAAAGCAAATGGACCACGAATTACGGCACCTTCCATAATTTCTGCGTTCTTTCCTATATAGATAGGGCCCGTCGAAGCGTTTAATGTGACGAATTCTAATTTAGCACCTTCTTCGATAAAAATATTTTCTGGAGCAATTACATTAACCGTTTTTGGGATGGGTTGTGATTTTCTATCCTCGGTTAGGAATTCAAAATCTTCGCGAATAGACGCATCGTTCTTAGAGAAAATATCCCAAGTATTCATTACTGTCAAACATTCCCCCTCGTATTCAAAGACTTCATAGGAATCAAAATCTACCTCCTCTTGGTTTTCTTGCGTATAAAAAGCAATCACTTCATCCCCTTTAAAGATGGCTTGATTCGCCTCAAGGTTATAGATCATTTCCACCAAAACTGGATTAGGTATAAACGAAGCATTAATCATAACATTTTCTTCTAGCTCTACCATAGGATATTTATCGGATAAATATTCCTCAGTCAACGTAGTTGTGGTAGATCCTAAATGCATTTCCCATTTTTGACGAATCGTCATGATTCCAATTAGAATATCAGCAACGGGACGCGTAAAGGTAAAAGGCAAAAGAGCATTTCGAGCTGGCCCGTCAAAAAGTATATAGTTCATTTTATAAAGTTTCAAAGTTATGAAAGACCAAAGTTACAAAGTTTTTATTGGATTGTTGAACATGTTTGGCGATATCGATCTTGAATTGCTACCATAAAAAAAGCCTTCCGAATTGGAAGGCTTTAGTATGATCGAAAACAAGTTAAAATTATTTAACGTGTTTAGCGTATTTAGTTTTGAACTTGTCAATACGTCCTGCAGTATCGATAAGTTTGTTTTTACCTGTGTAAAAAGGGTGAGACGTTCTAGAGATCTCTAATTTTACAACTGGGTATTCAACTCCGTCAACTGTAATTGTTTCTCTTGTTTCAGCAGTAGATTTAGTAATAAAAACTTCTTCATTAGACATGTCTTTAAATGCAACTAATCTGTAATTTTCTGGGTGTACACCTTTTTTCATCTTGTAATTCTTTTTATTTGTTTGGCTATAACTCCTTTTGAAGCTTTCCGTTTAAAAGGAAAGGTATAAATTTGCTATAACTTTTTGTTTTATTCTGTTATTTTGAGTTTGCAAATTTACAATTATTTTTCAATAAACAATTCATTGCATCCTTTTTTTTATAAAATAGTAAAAACATTTTTTTACAGCTGAATATATTGGGAATTACTATATTTGTGGATTAATTTATAAACAACATCAATATGATTAATGAAATTGTAAAAAAGAATGGAATCTCTTACGGAGTCGTAACCGGTCTAATTTCAGTACTTATGACAACCCTGTTATACGTTATTGATTTAAAGTTATTTGTGTCTGGATGGATTGGTTTTGCCACTTTTGCCATCTATTTAACAATAGGTATCGTGTTACTTAGTAAAACAAAGAAAGAATTTAACGAGCTATTTTCATTCAAAGACGCGTTTACAACTTATTTCATATCAGCGGTCATAGGAATTTTAATTTCGGTCTTTTTTAATATCATTTTATTTAATTATGTTGACCCAGCGGCTAAAGACACCATTCGTGACTTATCAGCAAAATATATGATTGAAATGTTAAGCAAGTTTAATACACCAGCTTCAGCTATAAATGAAGCAATCACCAAATTAAAAGAAACAGATCAGTTTTCACCCTTCGAACAACTTAAAGGGTCTATTTTCAGCATTTTATTTAGTGCTATACTAGGACTAATATTAGCTGCTTTTTTTAAAAGTAAAGCTTCATCAAGAGAATAAAAAACATCAATGAATTTATCCATACTTATACCACTTTTAAACGAAGAGGAATCGCTTACTGAATTGTACACTTGGATCATCAGGGTGATGCAAGCCAATAATTATACTTACGAAATCATCTTTCTGGACGATGGAAGTACTGATAAGTCTTGGTCCCTTATCGAGCAATTCGCTAAGGAGAATACGCATGTAAAAGGAATTCGGTTCATGAGAAATTTTGGTAAGTCACAGGCTTTACATGCCGGATTTGCAAAAGCGCAAGGTGATGTTATCATTACCATGGATGCCGATTTACAAGATAGCCCTGAAGAAATTCCAGGATTATTTAATATGGTTACCAATCAAAACTATGATTTGGTTTCAGGATGGAAGAAAAAACGTTACGACTCTGTAGTGGCAAAAAATATTCCGTCTAAATTATTTAATTGGGCTGCTCGAAAAACATCAGGTGTGGAATTGAATGATTTTAATTGTGGATTAAAGGCTTACAAAAATATTGTTATAAAAAACATTGAAGTTTCAGGTGAAATGCACCGCTACATTCCAGTTTTGGCCAAGAATGCTGGTTTTGGAAAAATTGGCGAGAAAGTAGTGCAACATCAAGCTAGAAAATATGGCGAGACTAAATTTGGGATGGAACGTTTCGTAAATGGTTTCTTAGATTTAATCACTATTTGGTTTTTATCTCGTTTTGGAAAAAGACCCATGCATTTATTTGGTGCGATTGGATCGTTGATGTTTATAATAGGATTCATGCTTGCCGGATCTATTGGAATTTCTAAATTGTATCACATGTACAACAACATGCGTTATAGTTTAGTAACTGATAATCCTTGGTTTTTTATTGCCTTGACAACAATGGTTTTAGGAACACAGTTGTTTTTGGCTGGTTTTCTTGGGGAGATTATTTTGCGTACTAAAAGCAATGAAGGACGTTATAAAATATCGAGCCAAGTTAATTTATAATATAGCCTAGCCCTGATAGCAGTGAAAATCCTTTGTGTTTTTTCTTTAAAAACACAAAGATTGAAACGAATAGCAGGATCAAGCTTCTAAAAAAGGAGCACATTAAAACTTAAACTAAAAACATAAAAAATGGATATCAAACAAAACATTTTGGATGCTGTGAATGAGTGGTTAACACCTACATTTGATAACGCTACACAGGAAGCGATAAAAGCAATGATTGCCTCTTCACCTAAAGAATTAGAGGAAAGTTTTTATAAAAATTTGGAATTTGGAACAGGCGGAATGCGCGGTGTTATGGGCGTGGGAAATAACCGTATCAATAAATACACACTTGGAAAAAGTACGCAAGGTCTTTCTAATTATTTAAAAATGGCATTCCCTAACCAGCCTTTGAAAGCGGTAATTGCTTATGACTGTCGTCAAAATAGTGATACGCTAGCCAAAACGGTTGCCGATGTATTCTCTGCCAATGGTATTGAAGTCTATTTGTTTTCAGAGTTAAGACCTACTCCTGAGTTGTCTTTTGCTGTTAAACATTTAGGATGTCAATGCGGAATAGTACTTACAGCCTCACACAACCCCCCAGAATACAACGGATACAAAGTGTACTGGCAAGATGGTGGACAAATTGTTCCGCCAGAAGATGAAGGAATTATCAATGTAATTGAAGGATTGAATTATACTGAAATTAAGTTTGACGCAAATGAAGATTTGATCCATTTTATCGATACTGATGTTGACAAAGCATTTATAAAATCGTCTATTGAAAACGCAAGTTTTAATACTCCAAAAGAGGCAAAAGAAAATCTAAATATTGTTTTTACTTCTTTACACGGAACATCTATCACGTTAGTTCCAGATACTTTATCACAAGCGGGCTACACCAATGTGAATATTGTAGAAGAACAAAGAGTACCCGATGGAAATTTTCCAACTGTAAAATCGCCAAACCCTGAGGAACCGGAAGCATTAGCAATGGCGCTTGCATTGGCCGACAAAACCAACTCAGACATTGTTATTGGTACTGATCCTGATTGTGACCGTTTGGGAATTGCTGTTCGTAACAACGAAGGCCAGATGACTTTGCTAAACGGAAACCAAACCATGATATTAATGACTGCGTTTCTATTAGAACAATGGAAAAAAGCTGGTAAAATCAACGGAAAACAGTTTGTAGGCTCTACGATTGTATCTACTCCTATGATGATGGAATTAGCTACTAATTATGGTGTGGAATGCAAAGTAGGATTGACTGGTTTTAAATGGATTGCTAAGATGATCAAGGACTTCCCAGAACTAGAATTTATAGGTGGTGGTGAAGAAAGCTTTGGTTTTATGGTAGGTGACGCAGTTCGTGATAAAGATGCGGTTGCTGCCACTTTATTAATTTGCGAAGTTGCTGCTCAAGCAAAAGCCAACGGAAGCTCTGTTTATAAAGAATTATTAAAACTATATGTAGACAATGGTTTCTACAAAGAATACCTTGTATCCTTGACTAAAAAAGGAATGGAAGGAATTCAAGAAATCAATCAAATGATGATTGATTTACGTGAAAATCCTTTGAAAGAAATCAACGGTCAAAGAGTGATTATGGTTGAGGATTACCAATCATCTAAGGCTAAAAACTTACTGGATAATTCAGAAAGTGAGATGGCTATCCCAAAATCGAATGTATTGATTTACTATACAGAAGACGGATCAAAAATTTGTGCGAGACCAAGTGGAACAGAGCCAAAAATAAAATTCTATATCAGTGTGAATACTACGCTAGAATCTGTTGAAGATTTTGACGCTGTAGAAAACATATTAGATGAGAAAATAAAGAACATTATTGCTTCGATGCAATTGAAATAATTCAATACAATTACACCATAAGATTGCAGACCCAGCAGCTTTTTTAAAGCATGTTGGGTCTTACTACTAAATATTCCTCCATGAATAATTTTAAAAAAATATTCTCTTTTATTATTCCCTATAAGAAATACGCTTATCTCAACATTTTTTTTAATGTTTTATATGCACTTTTCAGCACCCTTTCTTTTATGTCATTGATTCCAATGATGCAAGTCTTATTTGATCAAACTAAAAGAAATACAGTGGAACCCACTTATACTGGAATTGGAGCATTTAAACAATTTGCTGAGGATTATTTAAGTTATTATATTACCCATACCACAGATACCTTTGGAGTAGGTCATACCTTATCGATAATGGTTGCCGTTATTATATCGATCTTTTTATTGAAAAATTTGAGCGATTATCTGGCACTGTTTTTCATTACCTTTTTGAGGAACGGAATCTTACGAGACATGCGTAACGCAATGTATAAAAAAACCATTGACTTGCCTTTGGCTTTTTTCTCTGAAAAAAGAAAAGGAGACGTAATCGCAAGAATATCAGCTGATGTCAATGAAGTACAAACTTCGTTCTTATCTATTTTAGAGCTTGCTGTAAAAGAGCCATTAACCATTGTATTTACTATAATTGCAATGCTTACTATCAGTGTGAAACTGACGTTATTTGTCTTTATTTTTATCCCTGTCTCTGGTTATGTGATTTCTCTTATAGGAAAACAATTAAAAAAGCAATCCACTAAAGCACAAGAAGAACAAGGAATCTTTTTATCTACTATCGAAGAAACACTTGGCGGATTGAAAGTAGTGAAAGGATACAATTCTGAAAAATACTTCAATAACATTTTCACGGAATCTACCCAACGCTTTTTTAAACTATCCAATAGCATTGGTAATCGCCAAAACCTTGCGTCGCCTATGAGTGAATTCATGGGAATCATGGTCATTGCTATTTTATTGTGGTACGGAGGAAGTATGGTTTTACTGGAAAAAACATTAAATGGAGCTTCTTTTATTGCTTATATGGGATTAGCTTATAATATATTGACACCCGCAAAATCTATTTCGAAAGCATCTTATAGCATTAAAAAAGGAAATGCGGCAGCGGATCGAATATTAGAAATCCTTGAACAAGACAACACGATTCAAAGCAAAGAGAATGCGATTGAAAAAGATTCATTTGACACCAACATAAACATCAAAAACATCAACTTTAAATACGAAGACGAAATTGTATTGAAAGATTTTTCACTTGAAGTTAAAAAAGGACAAACTGTTGCACTAGTTGGACAATCAGGAAGCGGAAAAAGTACTATTGCCAATTTATTGACTCGCTTTTATGATGTGAATGAAGGAACTATAGCCATTGATGGTATTGATATTAAAGATATGAATCTTCAATCTTTGCGTGGTTTAATGGGACTAGTGACTCAAGATAGTATCTTATTTAATGACACAATAAAAGCGAATATTGCACTAGGAAAACAAGACGCTACAGATGAAGAAATCATCGAAGCGCTTAAAATTGCCAATGCGTATGAATTTGTTAAAGATTTACCCAAAGGAATTTATACTAATATAGGAGATAGCGGAAATAAATTATCTGGTGGTCAAAAACAGCGATTATCGATTGCACGCGCAGTATTGAAAAATCCACCTATTATGATACTGGATGAAGCAACATCGGCATTAGACACTGAAAGTGAAAAATTTGTACAAGTAGCGCTTGAAAATATGATGCAAAACCGTACTTCGATTGTCATTGCGCACCGTTTATCTACTATTCAAAAAGCAGATTTAATTGTAGTAATGCAAAAAGGAAAGATAGTCGAGCAAGGAAAACATGAAGAACTTATTGCTTTAAATGGTATGTATAATAAATTAGTTACCATGCAGTCATTTGAATGATGCTTTAAATCAGTAAATTTGGACTAATGTATCTCACCAACTCAAATATAACGCTCACCGAAGATCCAGACACTATTGTCTGGAAGTATTTAGATTTATCTAAGTTTTTAGACTTATTAATGTCTAAAAAACTATTTATGTCGAGGTCAGATAAATTTGAAGATCAGTATGAAGGCACTTTTAGCGAACCAACTTATGAAGAAATAAAAAGGCTTTCCATTGACAACCCTGATTTTTTAAATTTTTATAAAACACATCGTGAAAAAGTAGCTATTAGTAGTTGGCATATTAACGAATATGAATCTTTTGCTATGTGGCAAATTTTCACGCAAAACACCGAGGGATTGGCCATTCAATCGACCATAGGAAGATTGCAAAAAGCATTGGAACCCGAAAAAAATTACAAGCAGTATATTGGGGAAGTCAATTACATTGATTACAAAAAAGAATACATTCCCTTTGACGATATGTTTTTTCCTTTTTTGTTTAAACGAAAGAGTTTTCAGTACGAGCGTGAAGTACGTATTATCACTGATGTTGCCGATAGCACCATCATCCTGAACGATGGTTTAAAAATAAATGTCAATATCAATCAACTAATCGAAAAAATCTACATC
>CAWURM010000088.1:0-2771 GCA_963924965.1 uncultured Flavobacterium sp. | reverse complement strand
CAGGTTCATCTTTGTATGATTTAGTAATCAACTCCACCTTTGAAGCGACCATAAAAGCAGAGTAGAAACCAAGACCAAAATGACCAATAATTCCTGAATCTTTGGCTGTGTCTTTGTATTTTTCAAGAAACTCTTCGGCTCCTGAAAAAGCAAGTTGATTGATATATTTTTCTACTTCATCAGCAGTCATACCAATACCTTGGTCAATGATGTGTAGTTTTTTACCTTCCTTGTCAATTTTTACTTCAAGGATTGGGTGGCCATATTCTACTTTGGCTTCGCCAATGTTTGTGAGGTGTTTTAATTTTAAAGTTGCATCGGTCCCATTGGATATCAATTCACGTAAAAAAATCTCGTGATCACTGTATAGGAACTTCTTGATTAAAGGGAAGATGTTTTCTACCGAAACATTAATTTTTCCAGTTGTCATATATAATTTTTTTATAGGGTTTTACAATCGTTGATTATGCTTTCAAATAGAATACCAATTGCTATCGAAGTGACAAATTGTCGTAACTGTTAATTTTGATACAAAATAGAATAATTTTGAAACTATAGCTGTAGGGATCTACTTATCTTTGTATTAGTTTAATTATAAAACGACATAAAATGAAAAAAATATTTTTTTTAACAGCTTTAGCCTTAGTGCTGTTTTCATGTAAATCTAGTTCAGTAACTGGTAGAAAATTAGATAAAAGTGCTCAAGTAGCAGTAAAAGGAAACTGGGTTTTAACCTCAGTAACGTATCCAGGATCAGAATACATCAAGGTAAATTCTTTTGATATTGCTGACTCTAAATGTTTTGTAGGAAGTACATGGAAATTTGTTTCGAATAACAACAAAGGGAATATGGCATTAAACAATGCAAATTGTACTAGTTTTAACTCTCCAATCACTTGGTTTATTAATACGGATCAAGAGTTCATATTGAAAGTTTTGGATGCAGGGGAAAAAGCAAAAAGAGTACGCGCAGGGTATAAATTATTTGTTGCTAACCAAGGAGATAATTCTTTTCAATTAGTCGACAAAGGAAATAATATAGGCGGTAAAAGCATTGATGTTGTTTACCAATTTCAAAGAGCAAATTAATAAATTTAAAAAAGATCATTATGAAAAACTTTTCTATACTAACATTGGCACTAGTGATGTCAATAGGAACAATTTTCACAAGTTGTGAAGCGTTAAAAAATACAAATAATACACAAAGAGGTGCTGGTATTGGTGCAGCAAGTGGTGCCGTGATTGGCGCAATTCTTGGTAACAATCTTGGTAAAGGTGGTAAAGGTGCAATGGGCGCTGTATTAGGTGGTGTTGTAGGTGGTGTTGCCGGTGGAGTTATTGGGAATAAAATGGACAAACAAGCCAGACAAATTGACGAAGTACTTCCAGGTGCTGAAGTGAAACGTGTTGGTGAAGGGATCCAATTAGTGCTGAATGAAAATGCAGTTCGTTTTGATACTAATAAATCATCTTTAACAGCTACTGCTAAAGCAAATTTAGATAAATTAATCCCAGTATTTACAGAGTATCCTGATACCGACATTACAATTTTTGGATATACGGATAGCACGGGTCCAGCGGATTATAATTTAAAATTGTCAGGAGAAAGAGCGGCATCAGTTAGAAATTACTTAGTAAGCAAAGGGGTTGCATCAGCTCGTTTTCATGTTACTGGTTTAGGAATTGCTGATCCAATTGCAACAAATGATACCGCAGAAGGTAGAAGTCAAAACCGTCGTGTTGAGTTTGCTATTACTGCAAATGATAAAATGCGTGAAGACGCTAAGATAGAGGCGGGTAATTAATACCAAATCAATCATTAAAAAAAGCCGCTCAATTATTTGAGCGGCTTTTTTTTGAAATTACAGGTCTTTAAAAGCATATAAAATGCCAATACTAGTGGTGTAGGTAGTTCCTGTAAAAGGAGAAATCTTATTTTGAGGAACTGAATAGTCTACGTCAAGCTGATAACTTTGGGCTATGTTAAATAATAAGGAAGCGTCTAGAGTCAGAGATAAATTTTCGGTTAATTTGTATTTGGGCGTAATTCCCATGATGACATTGATGATGTGATCGTTTATCTTTTTTTGGGTTATGGGCTTTCCAAGGCTATATCCAAAACCGCTATGCACTAAAACGTTCAGATTGTTATTATAACTCCTTTCGTCGATTAAGTTGGATATGTTGCAAAGGGCTTGTAAACTTAGGCGGTAAAAATCACTTCCGGTTTCTTTTCCTGTGACTGTGGTCCGGAATTGGTCGATTGCAAAATCTACCTTAGCTCCTAAAGTTGAATTGTTATGGATGAATCCAAAGCCTAATCCTAAATGTGAAAGCGTATTTGTTTTAGGGTAAATAGAACCATTAAGCCCTAAATTTACTTCTGCAAAATACTGGGCGTTGCTGAATTGTGAAAAGATCACTGTTGAAAAGAGAGCTATAATTAATTTTGATTTAATCTTCATGAAGTGGTATTGAATTGGTTTTCTCAAAAATACCTTTTTTATTGAAGATAAAAAACAAGGAATCCCTTAAATTTAAATGTTAAATATTATTTAGTGCAATTGAATTTATAACAATAACATTTTACCTTTGCGGCAAACAAAAAATAATGCTTCAAGTTCAAAATATCGCTTTCGGTTATACTGATAAATTAGTACTCACAAATACAAGTTTCACCATTCAAAAAGGGCAAAACATTGCTGTAATTGGGGAAAGTGGCTGCGGTAAAAGTACCCTTTTAAAATTAATCTATGGCTTGTATGATTTAG
>CAWURM010000087.1:0-16083 GCA_963924965.1 uncultured Flavobacterium sp. | reverse complement strand
AATCGTTGTATTTTTGTTATTAATGAATTACCTGATTTACAAGCGCGTATTCAAGTAGCTTTGTTTAATATTTTACAAGAAGGGGATATTCAAATTAGAGGTTTTAAATTGCGAATGCCGCTTGATATGCAATTTGTATTTACAGCGAATCCTGAGGATTACACCAATCGTGGAAGTATTGTAACACCACTTAAGGACCGAATAGGTTCGCAGATCCTGACTCATTATCCGGAGACTATTAAAATTGCAAGGACGATTACTGAACAGGAAGCTAAGCTCGACGCGATTCAAAGTGATATGGTTTATGTTCCATCATTAGCCAAAGATTTACTGGAACAAATAGGTTTTGAAGCTCGTGAAAGTGAATATATCGATAATAAAAGTGGGGTGAGTGCTAGAATGAGTATCACTGCCTACGAGAATTTACTAAGCACTGCAGAACGTCGTGCTTTGCGAGCTGGTGTAGAAAAAACCAGTTTGCGTTTATCCGACTTTATGGGAATTATTCCTGCTATTACAGGAAAAGTAGAGTTGGTTTACGAGGGAGAGCAGGAGGGAGCGGCTGCAGTAGCCCAAAATCTACTAGGAGCAGCGATTCATACTTTTCTTCCAGCTTATTTTCCAAAAATTGAAAAACTAGAAAAGCCAAATGAGAAAACCGCCTATACGGATTTGATTGAATGGTTTTTTGCCGAAAGTGGTTTCGAATTATTAGATGATGCTAGCGATGAAGAGTATCAAAGAATCCTTGGTGCCATTGTACCATTGGAAATTTTAATTAAAAAGTACCAACCTGAATTGGCTAAGGAAGATAAGTTCTTCATGAAAGAATTTATACTTTGGGCTTTGGTAGAATACAATAAACTAAGTAAAGACCGCATCTCTACGGGATACCAATTCAAAGATATTTACGGGAGCTACATTAGTAAGCTTTAATAGCTAGTCTTAATTACTGTTATTACTATCATTATCATAATTTATAAAGCGCTTAGAGGTAGATTTCTAAGCGCTTTTATATTTTAAAGTTTAACTATATTTTTTGAGTGTGTTAGATGTGTTGCAATATATACTACCTTGCCATAATTGGCCGTCTTTGCGGTTAGAAAAAACAAATGGAAAATAGCTTTGAAGCTTTGATTGCCTCTTATATTGAAACTAAAGTAGGTACATCTGAACATTTTTTAAGTGATGAATTAGCAAACAACTTAAAGAAAAATTTACTAGTTCTAAACAAACAAGACTTATTGATTACTGCAGGAACAGGAAATTCAGAGGTCATAGCCTATGATAGCGCGGTGCGTAGTGATTCGATTTATTGGTTGGATAAAAAAAACAATAATGTTTTTGAAAATCAATTTTTCGAACAAATTGAAGCATTCATTCGCTACTTGAATCAAAGTTGTTATACTGGAATCACGGGCTACGAATTTCATTATTCCTTGTATGAAAAAGGAGATTTTTATTTGCCACACTATGATCAATTTCAAAATAATTCCAGTAGGAAATATTCGATGATTAGCTATTTAAACAGCAATTGGCAACCTAAAGATGGGGGAGAATTGTTAATTCATCAGGAAAATAACAATCAAAAAATTGCTCCTACACAAGGGAAAACGGTTTTCTTTAAAAGTGATGAATTACTCCATGAAGTTTTAGTTACACAAAACACACGCATGAGTATCACGGGCTGGTTAAAATGTAATTAATTATTATTATTTATAGGATTGACGCACAACTCATTGGAGTGTAATAATTCGTTTTTGTCCAAACTCAAAATTGTTACTTAGTGAATTGTTTCTAATTCTAAATACAATCTGTTTGATTCGTTTTCAAGTTGGTCTATTTCTTTTCTCCAATTTTCAATATCATTTTGCAACGCAAGTAGCTGCTCGTCCTTGGTACTTTCTGATCGTAACAATTTGAAGTTTTCGGCATCTGCTAAAGCATTTTTTGATTGGGATAATTGATATTTACCTTCTACGAGCAAACTTTTAATTTCAGCCAGTCTTGCTGTGATTGAATCTTTTCTTCTTTTGTTATTGTTTTCAGACGCTATTCTTTTTTGGATTTCATTTTGAATCTGTTGTTCATTAGATTCTTTTTGCTGTAATTCAATTTGTTCATTACTAAATTCCGTTTGCTTATTTTTTGCATCTAGTTCTGCACGTTTATTATTCTGCATAATAGTAAGAACGAAAACAAACAACATGACTATTGAAAATGCAAGAGCCAGAAAAAAGTAACTTTTTTTAAATCCCCATATCGTTCCTGACTCCTCTTTGCTGTTAACAGTAGGTGCGGTAGTACTTCGTTTGATTGGTGGCGGTACAATAGTAAAATATGAATCTAATTCTACAATTTCAGAAGCATATTGCCATTCATCCATACCCTGATACCAAACTAATGTAGTTTTATGGAGTTGTTGGGTTTTTAATTCGTCTAGTGTAAACGGCCCGCCATTTTCATTGCCGTTATTGATGTAATAGGTTCTCATGAATATGCTACTATTTTCTATGTAAAAGTATAGCGTAATATTACAAAAAAAATAGATTTTATGGTAGATAATTAAAACGGAATTGTTTTGAAATTTACAGTTAGTACTAGTTGAAAAAAACAGATAAAATGAGGTCTTTATTGAAAAATTACGGGTTTAAAATGTTTAGTTTATACCGTTAGTTTGCTTTAAGTTCACTGAACCGTAGACCTTCGACACATAATTGCCATTTAAAAATGTGTTAGGATCAATCTGGCTTTGTAAAATAACCCCTTTTTGATTGGTCTCGAGTAAAAGTTGAGCCGCTTGTACTAATGGCGCGGCAGTTGTAGTTTGTATCGCTCTTAAATAATGTTTACCCACTTGAAGAGGAAGTATGGTTTTGGCAATTTCTCGACGCCGTAGAACACCTTCAATATCTTTGCCTTCAACGGCGGCATACAATACAATTTGGTCGTCTTCCACATGTGGAATAGCTATTTCCATTATATGTTGCAGTTTTTTGATAGCGGTTGCCGTATCGTCCTTAGTATTAATTTGCTCCTCTATCCACCGATAATGACCAGGAAATCGGAGTGTTTTATAATCGAGTCTACCTACCTTTCCCGTTAAAGCATCAGGTAAATCAGCTGCACCACCCGAGGTTAAATCGTCTTCGTAGGTAATGCCATCGATTATAATTGTAGCTCTTTCTGATAGGGAAGGAAGCGTTGTGATATTGTACTCTCGTAATACAATTGTTTCTTTCAAATATTCTGTGGCTACGCCCACTGGACTCCAAGTAAATCCGTAATAATGTGGAGCAACAGCGTGTTTAGTCAAGGCTCCAACTTTGAATTCTAATGTATGCACTGAGTTGACTTTGTAATCTATACAAAATTGCTGAAACATCCCATTGGCCAATAAATCGATATAGCCAGGTGCTAAGCCTGTTTGCAAGAGGAAGCCTGAAGGAGCATTTTTGGCCAAAGCAATGATTTCATTGGTTTCGTCAACGTACTCTGTTAGATTAGCGTAGTATAAGTTGAATTCTAAAGCTAATTTGGCCAATCGTGGCGCTTGACTGCCAGGTAAACAATCCAAAATAATATCAGATTGCGTTAAAATAGTTTTCATTTCTGCAGTAATACCAGTTTCTGACAGCAAAAATGGATGGATTGAACAAGGTTTTGTGCAACCGTTTTCCACCCAATGAGCTACTTTTTTGGCTTTGGCTAAGGTTCTGTTTCCAATGTAAACAGTGGGACTAACTTCGCTCCATTCCATCAACAGTAAAGCAGCGGCTTCGGCAATTCCGCCCGCACCAGCAATGATAATATTGAAATTTTTTTTCATACTTTAAAGTTAATGAAAAATATTTAAAATATTGATTATTAATTAGTTGAAACGTATTTTTGAGTGGTTTTAACTAGGGAATGTAGATTTTAAGATTTTCTTTCTGTTGGTGAACGCAACAAATAGATAGGAAAAGAAACAGTACTTTTTTTAAACTAAAAGCGAAAAAAAATTCTTGTTTTTTGGTTTAAACACTATAATTCGGTTGCGGCGTCCTTTTGATGAATACTACGTCCAGAAAGTATTCTATTCTAATTAAAACGCTCTTTCGACACTTTTCTTAAACAACGTTCTGTGCCTAAATGTAAAGGATTCCCGTGTTTTTCAGACCAAAAGCCTTCAAGAATGTCTTTGTTGATGCATTTGTACACTGCTACTCCTTTGTAAATGATATCGTTATCTCCGAGGTAATTAAAATTAATAACTAAAATATTGTCCTTGAAAAAACCAGCTCCATTTTGTTTTTGATCTTCAATTATCCAATGCGCTATTATGCGGCTGTTTTCATCAAGAGTGAGCGCGAGAGTGCCTTTGTAACCAATTTCGTCACTGCCATTTTGATTACTGCCTTCAACGATATACGTACCTACTAAATCTTGAATTATCATTTATTGATGTTGGTAATTTTGCGATTATTGAAAAGCCTCAAATGTAGAAATTAAAAAAAATAATTGATGGTATTACTTTCCAATACAGAAATTAGCAAAGATATTTCCTAGCAGTTCATCATTAGTTACTTGTCCCGTGATTGTTCCAAAATGATACAAAGCTTCCCTAATATCCAACGCCATCAGGTCGCTTGACAAATTAGTTTCAAGGCCGTATTTAACATTTTGTATTTCGTGTAATGCTTTAAGTAGCGAATCATAATGTCTTGTATTAGTAACAATTGTTTCGTTATTACGCAACGCACCAGTGTTCACAAAAGACAGCAATTGATTCTTTAATTCATCAACACCTATTTTTTCTTTGGCACTTAGGAAAATTAGTTTAATGTTTAAGGTTTCAAGTTCTTGGCGAATAGTTAAAATTTCAAGTTCTGTCAATAAATCAAGTTTGTTGATTACAACAACCAAAGGTTTTAAAGGAAACTGATTTTTGATTTTTTCAATTTCGATGATGAATTCTGAACTTTGAACTTTAAACTTTAAACTATCGAATAAATATAAAACTACTTGTGCTTGTTCGATTTTTTCGAATGTTTTCTTAATTCCGATACTTTCAACTACGTCTTTTGTTTCGCGAATTCCAGCGGTGTCAATGAATCTAAATCCAATTCCGCCAATCACCAATTCGTCTTCGATCGTGTCACGTGTTGTTCCCGCGATTTCAGAAACTATCGCTCGTTCTTCGTTTAATAAAGCATTAAGTAAGGTTGATTTTCCCACATTTGGCTCTCCCACGATAGCAACTGGAATTCCGTTTTTAATAACGTTTCCTACTGCAAAAGAATCAATAAGTCGTTTAAGAACAAACTCAATACGGTTTAATAATTCATGAAACTGGGTACGATCAGCAAACTCTACATCTTCCTCGGCGAAGTCTAATTCTAATTCGATTAAAGAAGCAAAATTTAGTAATTCTTCTCGTAATTTGGCTATTTCATTAGAAAAACCACCACGCATTTGTTGCATAGCAATTTGGTGTGAAGCCTCATTATCTGACGAAATTAAATCGGCAACGGCTTCTGCTTGTGATAAATCTATTTTGCCATTAAGAAAAGCTCTAAGGGTAAATTCACCAGCATTAGCCATGCGACAACCTTTACGAAGTAAAAGTTGGATGATTTGTTGCTGTATATAAGTAGAACCGTGGCATGATATTTCAATAGTATTTTCTCCTGTGTAAGAGTTAGGACCTTTAAATATAGAAACCAAAACTTCGTCTAGGGTTTTAGTATCGTCAACGATATGTCCTAAATGTAAGGTATGTGTTTTTTGTTGAAGTAAATCTTTGTTCTTAATAGACTTGAAAACGCTGTTACCTATTGCAATTGCTTCATTTCCTGAAATTCGTATAATTGCTATGGCTCCTGCTCCTGAAGGGGTAGCTAAGGCTACAATGGAATCGTTGTTTAACATATTTTTTATTCTAAGGTGCAAAGGTAGTAAATCTCAAGTAGTTTCCGTTTTTTTAGTCAAAGTCGTCTTTAATCCTAAAATATGCTTTTAAATTATTGATAATTAGGCTTTTAATTCGTAACTTTAAATGGCAGATAACAATTGTAGGTCACTTAAATAGCTGAGCAATGAAACGTATCCTATTTCCAACTGATTTTTCTGAAATAGCTTCAAATGCTTTCGTACATGCATTGATGTTTGCGGATTCCTTAGGTGCGGAATTGATCGTATTACACTCTTATGAATTATTGCAATTTGACGAACATTTTTTTCACGAAAATTATTCTATGATTTATGACTCTGTTCAACTATCACAATTGGATATGTTTAGAGAAGAAGTGCCTAAACTACGTCATCTGGCCAAAGCACTCGTTAATGATAAAATAAAAATGACACACCGTCTGATGGAAGGCAACTTGGTCACCACTATACAAAAAGCAGTAAGAGAAGATAAAATTGATTTTGTGGTCATGGGAACTGCAGGAACCACTGGGTGGGATGCTTTTTTTGTTGGTTCTAATTCGGGTTCGGTACTATTAGGTGTCGAGGTTCCCATGCTCTGTGTGCCTTTATCGGCGAAATATCATTCTATTGAAAACATTGGTTTTACCACTCGTTTTAGAGATAAAGACAAGAAACCTCTGGAAATGGTTATTGAAATGGCTAAAAAACTAAATGCAAAAGTAAAATGTTTGTATGTGAAAACAACTACTTCTGATGTATCTATTGAAACGATCAATTTATGGAAAAAAGAATACAGCAAGGATCCATTATCTTTTTATATTGAAGTAAATGATGCAATAAAGGAAACGGTTCTAAATTTTGTAACCAATCAAAAAATTGATGTTTTAACGATGCTTACTTATAAAAGAGGATTTTTTGAAGGTTTATTTGTTCCAAGTTATGGTAAGAAGGAGCAACCAGAATTAGATATTCCTGTTTTGGCCATTCACAGTGAATAAATTAAAATAGAAAGAAAGTTTTAAGATTCATCAACACAGAATTTAAATAATTATGGTACTGATAATTATCATATTAATACTATAAGTTTAAAAGTATTTTTGATGAAATAATCCTATAAAAAGCCAACAATATGAAACGTATCTTATTCCCAACTGACTTTTCTGAAACAGCTACTAACGCGTTTAGACATGCGTTAGAATTTGCGAAAATTGTTCAAGCTGAAATTATTTTGTTACACACATTTGAGTTACCAGTATTTGACAATCAGTTCTTCCCTGAGAATTATATGATTATATATGAGTCAGTGGAACTTTCTCAATTTGAGATGTTTAAAGATGAAATACCTAAATTACGAGAAATAGCCAAAGAGCAGCATTTAGATAAAATTAAAATGACCCATCGATTAATGGATGGCGATTTAGTGTACAACATAAAAAAGGCCATTAAAGAGGACAAAATTGATTATGTAGTGATGGGAACAGAGGGAGCTTCAGGTTGGTCGGCATTTTTTTCAGGAACTAACACGGGTAATGTTTTATCTGATATTGATGTTCCACTATTAAGTGTACCAACAGATGCTGTTTTTAACCCTATACAAACCATTGGATTTACTACTCGTTTTAGAACTAAGGATAAAAAAGCCCTTAAAAAAGTCTTAAAAATAGCCAAAATGGCTAATGCAAGTATAAAATGTTTATATGTTAAAACTAGTAAATCGGATGTTTCCAAAGAAACCATTAAAAAATGGGAAGTTGATTTTGAAAGCGAACCTATAGAATTTTTTGTTATAAACAGTGATGAAGTAAAGGAAACTATTCTAGATTTTATACTATATAAAGATATCGATATCTTGACGATGCTTACCTATAAACGGAGCTTTTTTGAAAGCATCTTTCACCCAAGTTTGACAAAGAAATTTACCAATAGTTTTGACACTCCAATTCTTTCTATTCACATTACGGAATAATAAAGTTTAGGTATTAAATTAAAATATTTTTTTTGAGGGAGGAAAAGCAGATGCACTATAAGGTTGCAGCTGCTTTTCTGTTTAATAAATAGTACACAGTCAAAACATTTATTTACGATTTATTCTATACGTTTTGCTTTTTGGAATCTTATATTTGTTATTCATTAAAAAGTCAAATGGAAATATATAAATCTAAGGTTAGAATTGTTTCAGAAGAATTAAATTCGATTAATAAAAAATACAATACAATCAGTTTTTTTAGATTAGCTAGTATTGTACTGTTTTTAGGTTCTCTCTATTTTTACATGCAAAAGAGTGAATTGATTTATAGTGCTTTAGCGATTGTTTTTTTTATCGCTTTTGTGATCTTAATGCGATTTCATTCTAAATTAATTATCAATCGAAAAATTAAAGAAGCGCTTTTAAAAATTAATCAGGACGAGGTTTCTTATAGAGAAAAGAATATACTTCCTTTTGAAAACGGACAAGAATTTAACGATTTTCAACATCCTTATGCGTACGATTTGGATATTTTTGGTGCACATTCTTTATTTCAAAATCTAAATAGAACGGCCACTTTTATTGGCAAGTCAACTTTAGCAAAGCATTTGATGGAGATGTCTTCTAATGAGACAATTTTAGAAAATCAAGTAGCAATAAAAGAACTAGCCGGAAAGTTAGATTGGCGTCAAGATTTTTTGGCTTTGGCCAAAGTGAGTGAAGACAGCGAATCCAGTTATAAAAAATTATTAAAATGGAGTGCATTTAATAGCGAATCGTTACCAACCTGGTTGATCGTATTTTCATACGGTAGTCCCTTAGTATTTGTAGGAGGTTTAATTGCGTATTTATTGAGTTCGAATCTTACGGTGTTAAGCAGCTTGTCTTACTTATTTGTTTTAAATTTAGTTGTTTTAGGGTTGTTTATAAAGCGGATTAAACTGGAAATTGCCAATTCAGATTATATTGATAAAGTCATTGGTACCTACGGACTATTGCTGGAAAAAATCGAGATGGAGCATTTTAATTCTCATAAATTAATTGGCTTACAGAAGAAGCTAAAAATTAAAGCCCAAAATTCTAGTGTGCATCTAAAGCAATTATCGGACTTATTTTCAAAAAATGATACTATCGCCAATCTTATTACGGGGACTTTATTTAATGGTACTTTTTTATTTAATATTCATGTTTTAAAAAATATAGTAAAGTGGAAAACTGCACATGCTGCAATTCTGGGAGAGTGGCTGGAAGTGATAGGTGAATTTGAGATGTTGAATAGTTTGGCTAATTTTTCTTATAATAATCCTGATTTTGTGTTTCCAAGCTTGAATACCGACTACAAAATTGATTTTGTAAATCTAAGCCATCCTTTGTTAAATGATAAAACGAGAGTGGGCAATGACGTAACTTTTCATCCACAATCCTTTATGATTTTAACGGGGTCGAACATGTCCGGAAAAAGCACTTTTTTACGTAGTTTAGGGGTAAATATGGTTTTATCCGGAATGGGCTCTGTGGTTTGTTCTAGTGAAGCTAGTGTACATCCTTTACCTATTTTGGTTTCCATGCGATTGTCAGATTCCTTATCCGATAGTGAGTCCTATTTTTTCGCCGAAATCAAGCGCTTAAAACAAATCATGGACACTTTAGAAAAAAAACCTGCATTTGTATTATTAGATGAAATATTAAGAGGCACCAACTCAGATGATAAACGAAACGGAACAATTGAGGTCGTAAAGAAAGTGATTACGAAGAAAGCGATTGGAGCTATAGCCACGCATGATATCGAAGTGTGCTTAACCACAAATGAATATCCAAATGTACTTACCAATCAATGTTTTGAAGTTGAGATTGTCAATGACGATTTGTATTTTGATTACAAACTACGTAATGGAATCTGTAAAAATAAAAGTGCTACATTCTTGATGACTAAAATGGGAGTCATTTAGAATAAAGAAATTAGTAAGCAAAAAAAAACCGCATATCCCAAAAGGAAATAGCGGTTTTTTTAAATATAAAAATGGTTTGGTTAATAGCGTATTTTAGATTACAATGATAGTCATTAAATTTGAATTTCAAAAACCATATGCAACAAAATCAATGGATTGTGTTAACTATTTAACATCACTGGCATAACAAGCATCGTTACTGTTTCACCTTCTTCTAATCCATCAACTGGGGTTAGTATTCCAGCTCTATTAGGCAATGACATTTCAAGCATAATCATATCTGATTGCAGGTTTGTTAGCATTTCCGTCAAGAAACGAGAATTGTATCCTATTTGCATATCGTCACCTTGATAGTCACAAGTCAACCTTTCCTCAGCTTTGTTAGAGTAGTCAATATCTTCAGCAGAAACATTCAATTCTGCACCAGCAATCTTTAAACGGATTTGGTGTGTAGTTTTGTTGGAGAAAATGGCAACACGACGTACAGAACTCAAAAATTGAGAACGGTCAATCATTAATTTATTTGGATTCTCTTTTGGGATAACCGCTTCATAGTTTGGATATTTTCCATCTATTAAACGACACATTAAAATATAATTATCGAATGAGAAAGTAGCATTAGAATCGTTATATTCAATTTTTACTTCAGCATCAGATGTTGAAAGAATACTTTTTAAAATA
Source organism: uncultured Flavobacterium sp. (assembly GCA_963924965.1). Classification (GTDB taxonomy): domain Bacteria; phylum Bacteroidota; class Bacteroidia; order Flavobacteriales; family Flavobacteriaceae; genus Flavobacterium. Next base: position 5,574 of record CAWURM010000087.1, on the reverse strand, counting down.
GTCAATGGTTTTTTTGGCATAATAAAATCAGCTACTTGAGATGCTTTCACATCAGTACGAGCATATTTTACTAATTTATGTGCATCAGTTGCAACAAATGTTAATCCTTCTGGAGAAAATTGAAAAAACACACCTGACATTACTGGACGTAAATCATCATTTCCAGCAGCAAATATTGTTTTGCTAATCGCCGTTGCTAATACATCAGCAGGTACTAATGTTACTGATGGTTCATCAAGATTTACAGCTTTAGGAAATTCTGCTCCTGGCGCATAAGCCAAGGCATATTTACCCGAATTAGAACTTATTTCGATTGTGCTATTCTCTTGAACTGTAAAAGTTAAAGGTTGCTCAGGAAACGTTTTAAGGATTTCTAAAAGTAACTTAGCAGGCACAGCCACACTTCCTTGACTTGTAGAATCAATCGCTAAACTAGCAGACATTGTAGTCTCTAAATCAGACGCTGAAACTGTTAATTCATTATTATTTAATTCAAATAGGAAGTTGTCCAATATTGGCAAAGTATTACTACTGTTGATAACACTACCTAAAACTTGTAATTGTTTTAATAAGTACGAACTCGATACTATAAATTTCATCTGTTTTATTTTATTTTTTTGAGTTTCTGTTTTAGTTTCAATTCCAAAATAGAATACATTTTACAAATATATCGTAAACTATTCTACTATTGAAACTTTTTTATTAACATCTATTTACTGTATTTTCTTTTTCTGATATAGGTAAATAAAAGTCCAAAGAGGGCTAAAATGAGGATTGGAAGCCCGATAGTTATGATTTGTATCTGGGTATATTTTTCGTATACTTTTTCCTTGTCTAATAAAGGGAGATCAAGATCCTTTGAACGAATGTTAATAAGTCCTGTGTCATCAAGTAAATAATTGACGCAATTAAGCATAAAATCTTTGTTGTCATACAAATTACCTGACCTTTGATCGAAGCCTAATTCAACCGGTTGAAAGTTCTTGTCCAATTGGTTTTTAATCAAATCTCCATCTGAAATGACAATCATTTTACTCGCTTTTCCTTCCTGTTTGAAAGTGGGTTGGTCGAAAGGTAAGACGCGGTTTTCAAATACCGAATGGAATTTGCCCTCGAGTAAAACTCCTAGGGGAATATTTCCTGTTTTTATATAATGATTTGGACTAGTTTCCTCAGCAACAATATCAAGATTGACTTCTACGGGTGTACCAATTTTTTTAGAATATTGGGATGATTTTAAAAGGACGGTTTTCTTAATTCCATTCTTTAAAGTATCTATGGGGTTCGCAAAATCAAATTTGATTCCGCCTAAATTCTTAACAATGGGATGTGTGCTTTCTGGGTAAACCAAAGGGGCAAATTTCCAATTGAAATCTTGGTATTGAGTGGCACTTCCTTGTTCACCAGTTGCCAGTTTTATTGGACTTCCTTGTTCGTCTTTCACAATATCAGGATTGATTCTAAAACCGTACTTAAAGAACATATCGTTCAGGTTTAAATCTCTTGGGTACGCTAAAGTAGCTCCCGCTGAATTGTACAAACTGTCCATCTCAACCGCTACTTGATCCACTAGCCATAATGTTTTACCACCGTTAATGATGTATTGGTCTAAAACTTGTTTTTCGGCATCAGAGAAAGTTTCGGTGGGTTTAGCGATCACAGCTAAATCATATTTTTCTAAAGCTTCTAAACTTTGAATTGGACTTTTAGCAACGGAGTCTAATGTAAAAGGACCAATATGGTAACTTTCTCTAATTTGCAATAAAAATTTGGCTATTAAAATATCTTGTAGCTCTCCATTTCCCTTAATTACAGCAATTTTTTTCTGTTTTACTGTTGTTATTTTGTTGATGGCATCAGCAATAGAATATTCAAGATGTTGAACAGAACCAATTACTTTTTCGGTAGTTGAAGCTCCCATTTTATTTTTCAATAAAGGGATGTTAACTTCCTTATTGTTGTATACGGCTATCGCCCAAGGAAATACCATGGCTTGGGATTGTTTCCCTTTGTCGTCAACGGTAATATTTACGGGCGTTAATCCTTTTCGATACAATTCTTTGATATTGTCCATACTAGAATCCTGATTCTCTAATGGATTTACAAATTCAAAGACAATATTTTTATTGTAGGCTTGAAATTCCTCTAATAATTGTTGGGTCTCTTGTTGTAATCGTTTGAATTCAGCAGGTAATTCCCCTTGCATGTATATTTTTATCGAGAGCGGTTCCTTGACCTGTTGAATGATAGTCAAAGAAGTTTCGGATAGGGTGTATCTTTTATCTTTTGTTAAATCAAAACGATGAAAAAATTTTGTACCGATTCCGTTTACAATTAATAAAACTGCTACGGTGATCAATAATGATTTTAAGTTACTTTTTTGTATTGGTATCATTACAATTTAAAAGATTTTAGTTTATAAACAGTAAAAGAGAGAAACAAGAAAGTAATACTTACAAAATAGAGAATGTCTCTAGTGTCAAGTACGCCACGTCCCATACTTTTAAAATGATCTTGCATTCCTATAGCCGAAATTATTGTTGCTATAGTTGGAACCAAGGATGCTAATCCTTCAAATCCAAAGTAGAAAAAGAAACATAAAAATACTGCAACTATAAAAGCTACAATTTGGTTGTCAGATAAAGTAGAAGTAAAAATTCCAATTGCAGAATAAGCACCAATTAAAAAGAGCAACCCAAAATAGGACCCAATAGTACTTCCCATATCAATATTACCCTCTGGCATACCCAAGCTTGAAATCACAAATACGTAAATGATTGTAGGTACAATTGCCATCACAATCAATAGTACGGCACCAAGGAATTTTCCGTTAACTATCTCCCAGATATTCAATGGTTTAGTTAGTAGTAATTCAAGTGTTCCTTGTTTTTTTTCATCCGAAAAACTGCGCATGGTAACAGCAGGAATTAGGAAAATTAAGATCCAAGGAGCAAGTGTGAAAAAAGGACTCATATCAGCAAATCCAGTATTTAAGATGTTGTAATCTCCCTGAAAAACCCATAGAAATAATCCGTTTAAAATTAGAAATAAAGTGATTACTAAATAACCAATTGGCGAACCAAAAAAGGATTTAATCTCGCGTAATAATATTGCTTTCATTATTTTTTGTTTAAAAAGTTTAAGGTTTAGTGTAGCGGAACTTCCAACAGTACACTTTAAACCAAAGAAGCTAATTTATCGACACTCCAAGCCTCGGGTTTATCATTAAATAGTTTTTTTGTAAAAGTCCAAACTTCATCAAAAAAGGCAGAGTTACGGTAATTTTCTAAATCCGCTTCGGTTTCCCAATAACTGTACGTAAAAAAAATACTTTTATTGTTTTTATCTTGATACAATTCCAGTAGTTTGTTTCCCGGTGCAGACCGTATTCTGTCTTTTATAGATTCAAAATTCTCTAAGAAAGCGGGTATATTTTCTTCGTGAAAACTCAATTTTACAATTCGTACAAACATTTAGATTTTGGATTTAGTATTATGCATTTATTATTCTTTTATTGCAAAACTTTAATTTTTAAATTGAATGGAGACGACATCTCTATAATTCAATCCTAATAAACTATTTGCAGAACCAACCGTAGCTGGATTACTTCTAAATATGGCAATTTCAAGAAAACCGGCTTCATTGAAAAGGGCTAGTTTTTCTCCTTCATAATTCTTGATGGGGTATTTATCAGAATGAGCAATAGCCGAATAATTGGGTAAAATGGTTTTGATGTTTTTGGTTTTCATAACAATTTCATAGGGACGTCCTTTGGCGACTTCGAGAAATTGTTTTTTAGAAATATTGGTTACCACGTTTCCAAAATGATCAATATAAATAACATGTCCTTTTAAAACATTGTTATCGTCAGATGCGACTGCTTTTAATTCGGTTATTTGTTTGATACTACTAATTTCTTTTCCAATAACATTTAGCAATCCGCCTTTGGCTATGTGACAGGCTACTTTTACAAACACATCTAGTCCTGAAGCATCACTTGGTAAGCGATCATGGATATTAATTGCTACCATTTTTTGCGGAACAATCTTTTGCGAAAGCATGCTCAGAATTCCATTATCAGCAGCAATAAAATAGGAATCATTCCATTGAATGGCTATATGCTGATTTTCTTTATTTAGTTCCATATCAACCCCAATGAGGTGAACCGTCCCTTTTGGGAAACTAGAATAAGCTGCTCCAATGATGTAACTTGCTTCTACTGTGTTGAATGGGTCTATGTGGTGCGAAATATCAATAATTGAAGCTTCTGAATATTCAGATAGAATCTTCCCTTTCAACGCACCTACAAAGTGGTCTTTCAAGCCGTAATCGGTAGTAAGGGTAATTATTGACATAATTTTGTTTATAACTATTGATGTAATCTAAAACTAATTTTCATTAAATTTGAGAAATGCAAAGCTAATAATAGTAAACTCAAATTCGCAAAAAAGAAAAACAAATTCTAATTATTAACGCAAATTTCAACAAGGTTAAAAACCAAAACGGATTAGATGTATTGATTGATTAATTTTAATATAAAACTACAACTTTTGAACGAAAGAATAATCGAGCTCATAGACATCGCACCAAAAGAGTTTTGGGGCGCTCAAGACACTCATCTTGAAATGATTAAAAAATATTACCCAAAATTAAAAATCGTTGCAAGAGGTACAACACTTAAAGCTTTTGGAGAAAAAGAAATTTTAGACGAGTTCGAACGACGTTTTCAACGTTTAATGTTACATTTTACGCGGTATAATAATATTGATAATAATGTCATTGAGCGCGTAATATTAGGCGATGTGCAGGATGATCGAAGAATGGCTGTGAATGACAAGATTTTGGTTCATGGTGTAGGAGGCAAGATCATTAAAGCCATGACACCTAATCAGCAATTATTAGTAGACACCATTAATGCCAATGATATGGTTTTTGCGGTAGGGCCAGCTGGAACGGGTAAGACCTATACCGGAGTTGCTATGGCTGTCAAAGCCTTAAAAGAAAAACAAGTAAAAAAAATTATTTTAACACGTCCAGCGGTTGAAGCAGGGGAGAATCTTGGGTTTTTACCAGGTGATATGAAAGAAAAGCTAGATCCATATATGCAGCCGCTTTATGATGCCTTGCGAGATATGCTACCTAACGAAAAGCTAGAAGATTATATTTTGAAAGGAATCATACAAATAGCGCCTTTGGCATTTATGCGTGGTAGAACCTTGGATCATGCCTTCGTGATATTAGATGAAGCACAAAATACAACGCATTCGCAAATGAAAATGTTCTTAACGCGTATGGGAAAAAACGCGAAATTCATGGTGACTGGTGACCCTGGACAAGTAGATTTACCTAGACGCACAATATCTGGTCTTAAGGAAGCTTTGTTAGTGTTAAAAGATATTGAAGGAATTGGGATTATTTATTTGGATGATAAAGATATTGTTAGACATCGATTGGTGAAAAAAGTGATTGATGCTTATAAATATACAGAGAATACAGATTAAAAATTGAGTTTTAAAAAGCACTTTACAAAATTCAACGACCCCAAATTTGGGGTCGTATTTATTAAATTGAGGG
>CAWURM010000086.1:0-5204 GCA_963924965.1 uncultured Flavobacterium sp. | reverse complement strand
ATTACAATTCGGGATTTTGGAAATGGATTTGATTTGTCAAAAACTATGCATTCAACATTAGATATGGACAGTGAACATAAAGGTTTAAGCTTGTTTTTCACTAACAAAATAATCCAGTCGTACAAAGGCAATTTTAATTGTGACTCCAATGAAAAGAACGGGACAATTATTACGATAATGCTACCATTACAATACAACCTATTACCCTTAAAATAATTATTCCAAAAACAACTATAAAAACAAATACCATGATTAAAGTATGTTTAGCAGATAATTATCCCGTAATTACTTACGGGATAAATGCGTATTTTAAAGACCACTCAGAAATAGCAATTCAATTTACAGTTGAAGATTTTTCATCGGTTAAAGAAACTCTTAAAACTAACGAAATTGATGTTTTAATTCTGGATTTAGAACTAGAAGGATTTTCGAGTATTTTCGAAATCAAATCTCTTTTAAGAAAATATCCAAAAACAAAGATTATCGTTTTTAGTGGGCTAAATGAACAAATCTACGCTCCAAACTCGATAAAAGCAGGTGTATCTGGTTATATCAATAAAAAAGAGGAGATGGCTGTAATTGAAGATGCCATTATTAATGTACATGGCGGAGAAATAATTATGAGTGATGAAATTGCAAACAATTTAAGCCAACTTGCAAAACAAAGTAAAAGTGAACGATTGTATCGCAAACTTTCTAATAGAGAAATAGAAGTGTTACGTTATCTAAGTGCTGGTAAAAAAAATAATGAAATCGCCGAAATACTTTCACTTGATGAAAAAACAATTAGTACCTATAAATTAAGATTGTTAATGAAACTAAATGTGACCAATTTAGTAGATTTAATAAATACGGCCAAAATCCTTGAAATCGTTTAAAATTAAAAGGTAAAAAAAAATTGCCATTATTCAAATTCAGGAATAATGGCAATTTTAATATATAAATATTTTTAATTAAAATCAAAACGAATACCCAATGACAGGTTATTTTGTTTCACTTGATTAGTTGTAAACAATGAATTTAAATCATATTTAAGATACAAACTTGTTGACTTATAGCCTATGTATGTGCTTAATCCATACACAAAATTGCTTACGTTAAAATCGCCTTTGACTTTTTCTTGCATTTTATAACTATCATCATTATAGTTCGTGATTTGTTTCGCCTTAATATTTGTTCCCAAGTACCCTCCTAGACCTAAACGAACACCATCGTGGGTTTTAAAATATTTCTTCTCATCGATTTCTTTAGATTTAGAAAAATCAAACTCAACATGCAGCGGGACTACCAACGAAACCGTTCGAAAGCGAGAATCTTTGTAATTAACAGGGTTAACTTCTAAGTTGGTTTGATTGCCATTTACCTCAAAACTTTTATTATCAGCAGGGCGAAGATTATTATACATCAGTGATAAACCATACTTAATATGCAATAGATTAGCATCTTTCAATAGCCTTGAATTATAAGTCAATCCCCATTCATAAAAGTGTGATCCTAGATACCTAAAATCTGAATTTTGAATCTTTTTATCCGTAACCAAATTATTTAAACCTGCAGCAAAAACAATTTGAGAAGTTGTTCTTTTATAATGACGGTTTATTTTATCATTTTGACCATTGTAGACTTTCATAGAAGTCAAGTTAATTTCGGTTTTATTTTCGCCTATAGAGTCATTACTTGCTCCTACAATTAGTACTGTCTGGCGTCCTTTATTTGTTTTTTCAACTTCCAGTTTTCCGTCTACCTGATCTTGTATTAATTGATTTAACTTTTGTTCTTCTATCGCTATTTTACTTTCAATAGTATTGGCATGCTCCTCTGCTTTTTTCATCTTCATCTCTTTAGCGGTTTGGGCAGTCATATTTCCATTCACCATCTCTTTATCAAGAGAATCGACTACGGTTTTCAAAGCATTCTTCTCTTTCTCTGTAACCCTCTTAATTTCATCCGCAATTGCCTTTGCTCGCTTCTCAAACGAAATTATTTTATGCGCTCTTCCCTTAATTCTTCCCGTTTCAGGGATCGTATCAGCAACCACCTCCAGCGCTACATCTTTAAACCAAATTTGTCCAGTGCCATCCAATAAAGCACCATAAGAAAGAGATGTTGACTCCATAGGAACAAATAATACAATTTCGTACTTTGTCCAATCTGTCGTCTTTTTTATAGGTCTACTTTGCATGTTATCAAAAGCAAGAACAGCTGCATTATAATAATCCACACGCATCCAAAGGCCCGCCCAAGACTTTACATTTTCGGCTTTTATGTACCCGCTCATTTTAACCGTTTTTCCCAGATATGGGTCTGCCTTAATGGTTTTCATGATATTCCCAAAACCACTGATTTTAGATTTAACTGATTTTATAGTAAATAAATTTTGATTTTTAGTATCTGAATTGTTTTCCGGTCTCAACTCATAACTATTGTTGGCGTCTTGTCTATAACTCCATTCTGATGAATAATCTACTTTTTGGGCATTTGATTTATTAATAAATGCCAACGCTACTAACACTGTAATGACAATAATTTTTTGCATGATTTTCGTTTTTTGATTGATGATTGATTTATTCTTGGTAATTTCTATTGGCCACAGCCGATTTAATCGCATTCAACTTTTTACTGATTTTATCTATCGCCGATTCTCGATAGGATGCGTTCAATTCATTTTCAACGCTTGACAGTAATATATTTGGATCGACGGCTGTTCCTGTTTTATTTATTATTGGTTTTATTTTGCTATTTGTTAATACTACGTTACTATTGCTAACTGCAGCTAAAAGACTTTCCCCGGTAATATATTTGTTTTTAGAATTAGATTGAGCCTCCTTTCTTTCAGCAGAAATAACTGCATACCCTTTCTCTTCCTCTTTCGTAGTCGTGGCAACAAGCACTTCTTTTTCTTTCCAATGATGTAGTTGTTTTTTATGGAAACTTTTTTCTTTCTTATTTGCAATGGCTATAATTCCGCTATTTGCCTTTTGCAAAGACAATGGCTCTTTAGTAACATCTTTACTTTTTTCAGAATGCTGTATTGACTGCTGTTCAATAACTACAGGATTAGTAGAATTAGTATTGATACGACCCAACTTTTCTTGAAACAAAAATATTGAACTAACCAACAGCAATCCTGCAAAACTAGCTGCTATATAGAGCCAAGAATACTTACGTTTTGGTCTATCCCCAACTTCTAGCATCGCGTCTAATTTATCCCAGGCAGCATCAGAAGGAGCTATGACCCTGCCTTCCATTTTTTCCTTTATGCTTTTATCGAATTTATTTGGTTCCATACTCATACTTTTTTATTGCGTTAATTTGCTGTTGCAAAATTTTTCTAGCGTGTGACAATTGCGACTTTGACGTACCTTCATTAATCCCCAGCATCACCGCAATTTCTTTGTGCTTGAACCCCTCAATTGCATAGAGATTGAAAACCATTCTATACCCTTCGGGCAATTTATCAATCAACAATTGAATGTCGTCACTGCTCAACTCGCAGGCTTCCTCTTGCTCATTTCCTTCCCTAAAAAAGGAATCTTCAATAAAATTTACTTTTTTGTGCACTCGCAAAAATGAAATACATTCATTCACCATGATTCGCCTGATCCATCCTTCAAAACTTCCATTGTGTTGAAAGCTCTTAAGACTTTTAAATACTTTCATAAAAGAAGTAATCATAACATCCTCGGCTTGCTGTACATCTTTTACATACAAACGACAAATACTTAACATTTTTGGAGAAAACCGAGAATAGATTTGTTGCTGCGCTTGACGATTGTTTTCGACAGCTAGCTGAATCATTTCTTCTTCCTCCTGATGTAAGTTGATTACTTTCAAAGTTGTAGTAAAGGGTTTCTATTAGTATAGACGACTAAAGCTGTAAAAAGGTTGCATCCTTGATTTAAAAAAAACAACATTAAATCACAAGCTACTATAAATCATAGCTTTACAATTGAAATAAAATTATTTTTTTCTCTCAATAACATAATTAACCATTAAGATTAAAGCGTCTTTAAAATCTGAAGCAGGGTAATTGTCTAATAATAAAAGTGCTTCTTGTTGGAATTGAGCCATTTTATTCTCGGCATAAACTAATCCGTTATTGTCTTTCACAAAAGCAATAACTTCTTTAACTCTTTTTTTGTCTTTGTTGTGATTTTTTATCGAATTGATTAGCCATGATTTTTCTTTGCTAGTACAAATATTCAAAACATGGATTAAAGGAAGTGTCATTTTTTGTTCCTTGATATCGATTCCTGTAGGTTTGCCAATGGCTTCCTCTGAATAATCAAATAAATCATCTTTGATTTGGAATGCCATACCAATGAGTTCCCCAAATTTACGCATGTTTTCTACTTGCTCACTATCTTCAATAACTGATTTTGCCCCAAGAGCGCAGCAAGCCGCAATAAGTGTAGCGGTTTTTTTTCGGATAATTTCGTAGTATACCTCTTCAGTGATATCAAGTCTTCGTGCTTTTTCTATTTGAAGTAGTTCGCCTTCACTCATTTCGCGAACAGCGACAGAAATAATTTTAAGTAAATCAAAGTCGTCATTATCTATAGAGAGCAAAAGTCCTTTTGACAATAGATAATCCCCAACAAGAACCGCGATTTTATTTTTCCACAAGGCATTGATGGAGAAAAAACCTCTCCTACGATTACTATCATCTACCACATCATCATGCACTAATGTTGCCGTGTGTATAAGTTCTATCACACAAGCACCGCGATATGTTCTTTCGTTAATTATTCCCCCAGAAACCATCTTTGCTGTTAAAAAAACAAACATAGGTCGCATTTGTTTCCCCTTGCGATTGACAATGTAATAAGTGATTCTATTGAGCAAAGCCACTTGTGAAGTCATCGATTCATAGAACTTTTTTTCAAAAAGTTCCATTTCTTTAAAGATGGGCTGTTTTATTTGAGAAGTAACATTCATTTATAAATCAAAGATACTACTTTGAAATATAAAAACTCAATAATAAAACACTAAGACTTTAAAATCCTAAAAGAATACATTAAAAATTAAGTGATGCTAAAAAACCCCTTACTGAAATCACATTCTCTACTTTTTAATTTTTATAGTAAAGCATTATTCTTGAATTACTAAATATAAAAGAATCAGCACTATTCATGATAGAAATAAGACATACTACAATCTTATAACAACTTAAATAAAGGGAATAATAAATTCAAAAAAATAAA
>CAWURM010000085.1:0-6480 GCA_963924965.1 uncultured Flavobacterium sp. | reverse complement strand
ATAGTTACGCAACTGCATGGCTCCCACACTAAAGTTTCCAATTTCATTGTTTAAAAATTCTTTACCAAAAAGAACTTTGGCTTCTAATTCATCTACAATTTCTTTAATAGTAGGATTATTTAAACTTGAAATAATGGGAATAGAATTGACTAAAACCTCTTTTGGTAAACTGGATTTCAAACCATTTGTAACCAATTTAACATTTTCTGGCTGTACTTTATTGGCAATAACTGCCAAAACTTCAACCTCTTTTACTTTGAATGAATCGTAAGCTAAATACAAACTATCTATTAACTCTTCTAAAGTTTTACCCACACCTGAACCCACTATTATTGTAGGAATTCCAAGGTTTTTGGCAATTAAAACATTCATATCGAGCTCGATAACAGTCCCTTCACCGCTAAAGCTAGTCCCTTCGACCAAGACAAAATCAAACTGTTCTTCGAGTTTTTTATACTTATCAATAATTAAATCGAGGACCTCACCTATTTTACCCTTATTTTTTTTCTTAATTAGTTTACTTTTAGTAATAGCAAAAGCATCTTCAAAATCGATATCCAATCCAAAATGAGAAATGACAGTTTCAATATGGTTGTCTAATTTTCCATCTTCAAAATCTTCAATTATGGGCCTAAAATAACCTACTTTGGCTGTTTTACCAATCAGCATGCTCATTAAACCGAGCGTTACGATTGATTTACCACTGTTGTGTTCGCTAGTTGCAATATATACCGCCTTGTTCATTTTGTCTGTTTTTTATTCTCTTATTCTTTTTAACTATGTGTAGATTCTAATTCTCAAAACCACCGTCTTCTTTTGAAATAAAAAATCATGATAATTCCTATCAAAACCATCAGTCCTATAACCGAATAATAACCGTTTTCGTACTTTAATTCAGGCATATGTTCAAAGTTCATTCCGTATACACCTACAATAAAGGTTAACGGAATGAAAATCGCCGAAACAATGGTAAGTGTTTTCATAATCTCATTCATTTTATGTGATTGAGACGAAAAAAAGAAATAAGAAGCACTCTCGAGCATACCCATATCAGAATCAATTTGTTCTAATAATTCTAAAGTTTTTTGATGTAATCTAGAAAAATAACTAAATGTCTCCTGCTCGATTATTTTAAAATCAATATCGTCTTTTAGGCTTTTAATAGCATATAAAGAATCTCGAAGAGGGATAATAGAACGCTTCAAGAAATTAAAATTATCACGGTGTTTTTCTATTCGAATTAAAATTTCTGGATCTGCACTATTTTTAGAAATATTAATGAGCTCCTCCACTTTGTCTTCCTCATTTTCTATAGTGACATAGAAATTTTCCATAATCGCATCTAATAATAGGTACAGCAAAAAATCGGCTTTTTTTAATCGTACCATTCCAGAATGATCTCTGATTCGTTCTCGAATATGAGTGAAAAAATCTGAACGCTTTTCTTGAAAAGAAATCAAGACTCCATCTTTTATCAAAAAACTGATTTGTTCAGCACTAATGTTATCTGAGTTTTCAGTAGGTAGTAATGATTTGATATTAAAAAAAAGATTATGCGAGGACTCTTCTACTTTTGTCCTTCTCGTGGTATTTAAAATATCCGAAAGCAAGAAATTATCAATTTTAAAAAAATCCCCAATCTCCTCAATAATTTCAATTTCATTTAATCCATGCAAATTAAGCCAATTGATTTTACCTTTTAAAATGCATTTATTTAAATCTTCAATGGCAAAGTCTTCATATTCCGTTACCTCAAAATCATCATATACAAACAATTGAATTTGTGACTCAAACTTTTTATGTCTTCCAGTATACTCCAGAGAATTAGTATGGGATTTACGGACTTTTTTAAATTTAATTTTTCTCATGTATATAAATATATACAGTAATATTACGAAAAACTTTTTATACGAATTGTGACATTTGTCAGTTGCTTTCCGAAATAGCAAAAAAATATTTTTTAAAATTGTCGTGTTTCCTGTAGGTAACTGAAATATAACAGCATGGAGCTTGAAGGATAAAAGTGTAAGATGCAAAAATAAAAAGCCATAAAAAAACCGAACTATTACTAGTCCGGTTCTTACAACTAAAAAATTAAAAAATTAATTGGTTTGTGATTTTAATGCTAAATTATAAACTACAAGTCCAAAACCAATTTTATTAATAGCATCTGCAATATTGTATACAACATCAATATTCAGACCTAAACCATGAATTCCACTGTACCATCCATCAGTCCCTAACATGTATCCTAACGGATAAATTGACCAACCAACTAATACAAACCAGCACAAAATTTTGTGCGCTGCTAAAACATTTCCACCTGCTGCTGCGGCAAGTTTTGAAGCATTCCCAAGCCAAATTTCATAAACAATTACGAAATAAGCAATTCCTGAGATTAACCCCCATAGCCATGCATTTGGACGGTCTACTGCTTCTCCAAAATATCCAGTAACTAACATCACTAATGATAGGATAATCATTTTCCACATCAAGGATTGCTTAGCACCAGCGACTTTTAGAATTAAGAAAAACTCAACACACATCAACGGCACAGTTAATGTCCAATCGATATATCTAAAAAACGTTGGCGATTCCTGGAATGCAGCCCAGTAATCTCTCATGTAAAAATAATGAACCGCGGCAATAAAAGTAATCAGACCCGATACTAATACCGAAGTACGCCACTTTTTATCAAACTGGTTCAATGATAAAAAGAAAAAAGCAGATGCTGCCATCATGGCCATGCAACCTACGAAGAAGGTAAAACCTACATAATCAGTAGGTGACAACCTTGCAATCAATCCTGGAATAAACATAAAATTTGTCATAAATAATTAAGGTTAATGTTTTTGTTGAAACAAATATATAAAAAGGTAAACAAATAAAATGCTTTTTGTTTATTTTTTTTTACTTATATTTAAACAAAATTATAAAATTTATGACTAAACCTTCGAAAATCTCAATAGTAGTAAGCTTTTTAGGGCTTTGGATTGATTCTTTTTTTTCTGATCGAATTCAAATTTTCATTGGATTTTTACTAATATTTTCATTTGGAATATTACATGGAGCCAATGATTTATTGTTAATTGAAAATATTACTTCAAAAAAACAAGCAATTCCTTTTACAAAAATTGTAAGCTATTATGTCATAGTAGTGCTTTTGGGTGCACTTTTATTTTACACAATACCATGGTTAGCGTTATCGCTTTTTGTTATTATTAGTGCTTATCATTTTGGAGAACAACAATGGAATCATTTAAATCAGTTTCTTCCTATCTCGTTTTCTGTAGTATTTCAGTTCTTTTATGGTGCTACAATATTATTTCTTCTGTTTGCCTTTCATCTTCAAGAGGTGCAAAAAATAGTATTTGAAATAATCCAAATTTCAATCACACCATTTTACATCGAAACTGCCCTTAAAATAATAAGTGGAATTCTACTTCTACTTGGCCTGTATATCTTTTGGAAATTAGAAACAGCGAGAAAACAACTGATAGCAGAAACACTCTATCTACTATTATTTATAATAATTTTTAAATCGTCTAACTTAATCTGGGGATTTGCCATATACTTCGTGCTATGGCATAGTATTCCTTCCATAGTCGACCAAATACAATTTATACATGGAAAATACAATATCGGTTTGTTTATTTCCTACTGCAAGTCGGCATTCCTTTATTGGGCAATCTCACTAATAGGTATTTCAGTTCTTTTTTTTAACATAAAACAAGAACAACTATTCAATGCCTTATTTTTTTCATTCTTAGCAGCAATAACATTTCCCCATGCTCTGGTTATTTCGAATATGTTTAATAAAAAATAGATCTATCGATATTATGACAAATGACTATCTATATAATTTAACAATCACTTTAACTTTTGTTCCTAGTAGCTTATTGCATTAATACTTTCACTTAAATCTACAATTAATAATGAAGAAATTTGAATCACTTTACAATTTAGTGTTATCTGAAACCACCAAGAAAAAAAGCGAAAAAATAATCGTTTTTATCTCGATGCTGTCTTTTATATTGCATTTAAGTCTTATTATGTTGAATAAGTTAAACATAATTGAATTGCATAATTTTTCAAAATTATTCAATAATCCTATTGCAGCTATTTACACACCATTTTCATTCATACTTATTTATGAAGTGTATTTACTAATTTATTATTTACCTAAATCAACTTCTATTTATATTGGTAAACAATATGAAATCATCACACTTATAGTTATCCGACGCATTTTTAAGGATATGTCTAATTTACAATTTAGGAATAATTGGTTTCAAGTAAAATATGATGTTATTTTTATGTATGATTTAATTGCAGTGATTCTATTGTTCTTTCTAATTTATCAATTTTACAGTTTAAATATTCAAAATAATAGTCTGCAAAATAAAAATGTTCAAATGACTAAAGAGGTAGAAAAATTTATAAAAACTAAAAAACATATTGCAACACTTTTAGTTCCAGTACTACTAATTTTATCTTTTTATAGCCTAGGGAAATGGATTCACGAAAGTTTTTTTTCGATAACAAAATTGATTTATGACTTTAAGGACATCAACAAAATCTTTTATGATGATTTTTTTACAGTATTAATTTTGGCGGATGTTTTTCTGCTTTTATTTTCATTTTTGCACTCGGATAAGTTTAGCAAAGTCATTCGTAATTCAGGGTTTATTATTTCGACAATCATGATAAAATTATCCTTTGGAACAGAAGGTATTTTAAACATTGTGTTGATAGTTGTATCAGTACTTTTTGGAATTGTTATGTTATGGATTCATAATAAGTACGAAAAATTAGAATCTATTTTGTGATATAACAGTAATTATATATTTTTCCTTTTGACCAAAAAAAACCGCTCACTTAGTGTGAACGGTTTTTGATATAATGTAATAGAGATGCACTGTTGTGCATCTCTATTGGAAATAATTATTTTACTTCTTCGTAATCTACATCTTGAACATTGTCTCCTTCAGCTTCAGCTTGTGGCTGTGCATCTGCTTGACCTTGTTCTCCTTGAGCGTACATTGCTTCAGTAGCAGTTTTCCAAGCAGCATTGATATTATCAAGTGCAGTTTGAATAGCTGGAATGTCTTGAGATTGGTGAGCCATTCTCAATTCAGTTAATGCATATTCAACAGCAACTTTGTTTTCATCAGATAATTTTGCTCCAAGTTCTTTCAATTGAGTTTCAGTTTGGAAGATCATTCCGTCAGCTTCGTTCAATTTTTCAGCTCTTTCTCTTGCAATTTTGTCAGCATCAGCATTTGCTTCAGCATCTTTTTTCATTCTTTCGATTTCTTCAGCAGTTAATCCAGAAGAAGCTTCGATACGAATATCATGAGATTTTCCAGTTCCTTTATCAGTTGCAGAAACTTTGATGATACCATTAGCATCAATATCAAAAGTAACTTCAATTTGTGGAACACCTCTTGGTGCTGGTGGAATACCATCTAAATGGAAACGACCAATCGTTTTGTTATCAGCAGCCATTGCTCTAGCTCCTTGTAAAACGTGGATTTCAACCGTTGGTTGAGAATCTGCAGCTGTAGAGAAAACTTGAGATTTTTTAGTTGGGATAGTTGTGTTAGACTCAATTAATGTAGTCATCACTCCACCCATAGTTTCGATACCTAAAGATAAAGGTGTAACGTCAAGTAACAATACATCTTTTACATCTCCAGAAAGAACTCCACCTTGAATAGCTGCTCCAATTGCAACAACCTCATCAGGGTTAACTCCTTTAGACGCTTTTTTACCAAAGAATTTTTCTACTTCATCAGCAATTCTTGGCATACGAGTAGAACCTCCTACAAGGATCACTTCGTCAATATCAGAAACTGATAAACCTGCATCTTTCAACGCTTTAGCAACTGGTGCCATAGAACGTTTTACTAATGAATCAGTTAATTTTTCAAATTGAGCTCTAGTTAATTTTTTAACTAAGTGTTTTGGTCCTGAAGCTGTAGCTGTTACGTAAGGTAAGTTGATTTCAGTTTCAGTAGAAGATGACAATTCAATTTTAGCTTTCTCAGCAGCTTCTTTCAAACGTTGCAAAGACATTGGGTCTAGACGCAAGTCAATTCCTTCTTCCGTTTTAAATTCGTCAGCCAACCAGTCAATAATTTCGTGGTCAAAATCATCTCCACCTAAGTGAGTATCTCCATTTGTAGACAATACTTCAAAAACTCCGTCTCCTAATTCAAGAACAGAGATATCAAATGTACCTCCACCTAAATCATAAACAGCAATTTTTTGATCCGTTCCTTTTTTATCTAATCCGTAAGCAAGTGCCGCAGCAGTTGGCTCATTGATGATACGCATTACTTTAAGACCTGCAATTTCACCAGCTTCTTTAGTCGCTTGACGTTGTGCATCATTAAAGTAAGCAGGAACAGTAATAACTGCTTCAGTAACTGTTTGACCTAAATAGTCTTCAGCAGTTTTTTTCATTTTTTGAAGTGT
>CAWURM010000084.1:0-10350 GCA_963924965.1 uncultured Flavobacterium sp. | reverse complement strand
AAAAGTTGCGACTAAAGCCTTACGTAATGCTGGAGCGGTTCCTTGCGTGTTATACGGAGGAGATCAACCAGTACATTTTTCAGCAGAAGAAAAAGCATTCAAAAGCTTGGTTTACACTCCAAACGCTCACACAGTTGTGATCGAACTTGGAAAAGGAAAATCATTCAATGCAATTCTTCAAGATATTCAGGTTCACCCTGTATCTGACAGAATTTTACATATTGACTTCTTTCAAATTTTTGATGATAAAGAAATCACTATTGAAGTACCAGTAAAAGTAACTGGAAAATCTAAAGGTGTTATGGCCGGTGGAGATTTACGTTTAAACAACCGTAAATTAAAAGTAAGAGCTTTACCTAAAAATCTTCCTGATTTTGTTGAGGCTGACATTACACCACTTAACATGGGTAACAAATTATATGTAACTCAAGTTCCTACTCCAGACTTTAAAATCATGCACCCAGACAACACTGTTATCTGTCAAGTGAAGATTTCTCGTGCTGCTATGAAAGCGGCTCAAGAAGCTGCAAAAGCTGCAAAAGCAGGACCTGCAAAAGGAAAGAAAAAATAATATTTTTCTACATTATATCAAAAGCATCAGTTTCAAAACTGGTGCTTTTTTTTGCTTCATACTTTACAAAAAAAAACTTGGTATTTATTTAAAGCACAATATTTCAACACACAATTATTCCCCTCCTGCTGTCCATTTTATCTTTGATGCCATCCCGAAATGTCGGGATTAGCATAAAAGGATGCCATTCCCATCAGGGCTAATTAGAAAATAATTATTCCAAAACCGCATTTTGCAGCATAAGTTCAACCAAATAAACTTATTTTTGCATCATGAAAAATTGGATAAGCAACCTGTTTTCATCAACAAAAATAGGAGACAAAATAGATGATTTAAACCCGGAGGTTCACGAACACGAAAGAAACACTATAAAAAGCATGAGTAAGAAATTTCTAATAGTAGGTTTAGGTAACATTGGTGCTGAATACGTCAACACAAGACACAATATAGGATTCAAAATTCTAGATCATCTAGCCAAAAAAGAAAGCCTATCCTTCGAAACAGTAAAACTAGGGGCATTAGCCGAATACAAATTCAAAGGAAGAAGCTTTTTCCTGCTAAAACCTAACACTTACATGAATTTAAGCGGAAAAGCCGTGAAATACTGGATGGACAAAGAAAATATTCCACTGGAAAATCTATTTGTCATTACGGATGACTTGAACTTATCTTTTGGAACCATTCGCATCAAGCCCAAGGGAAGCGATGGTGGACATAACGGACTTAAGAATATTAACCTCATCTTAAACACCAATCAATATACTCGATTCCGTTTTGGCATCAGTGATGAATTCAAAAAAGGACAACAAGTGGATTATGTCCTGGGGGATTGGGATACAATTGAAAAAGAAAAAATGCCTGAACGACTTGAAGTCGCATCGGAAATCATAAAATCGTTTGGAACCGCAGGGCTAGAAAACACCATGACAACTTACAACGGTAAATAATAAAAAAGGGAAACTTATATTTAAGTTTCCCTTTTTTATTATTCAATAACTAACTTTTTTATTTCTTTTCGATCACCATCAATAACCGTTAATAAATAGACTCCCGCTTGCATATTATGCAATTGGATGTTTTTATTAAAAACCGATTCGTTTTTATACTCCTTTTCAAACAACTTTCTTCCTAATAAATCATGCACATACACCTGTACTCCATTTAAGGATTGACTTGTAAACTGAATATTAAAATTCCCTTTGTTGGGATTAGGATACATCACAAAATCACTGATTTCAAAATCAGCTGCAGATAGTGTATAGGTTTGTACACATAAAGCAATTGAAGCCGAGTTCAAAGTACCTGTATCACTCTTATAGGCATCCCTAATTCTAAAGGTCCAAGTTCCTGATGGATTTTCACCGTTAAAAGCAGCCAAAGGCTGAAAAGGCGACACTGTTTGCAAGGTAGATGCCCCACACATCAAATTAACACCAGAATCGTCATAAACAAGATCCAAAGTTCCATTTGCACTTGAACAATTTCTATCAAACAACTTTACTGTGGTCCCTAACGGACTTACTACTTCCATTTCTACATCCGAGAAAAAAGCATGAGTGAAATTAACTTTAAAATTCACATCAGACACCGTGGCGGAGGTTGTAGGCACGGTGATAGTCCTAGTCGTATAAGCAGCTTGCTCTGGTATTGCGAAAGGCGCAGAAAAAGCGTAACTATTACAACTAGAAGTTACTGAATATCCTATTGAAAAAACGGTTCGGTTTATGGAATAAAATATATTACCTGTAGGCTCAATTAAAATTCTACAATTTTTTGCCGTAATATTGGGAACTGTAACGGTTTGCGTTCCATCATTAGGAGTATTCACAACCAAAGTGGTAGGAAAAGTCAATCCTCCATCGGTAGATAATTTAATATTAACATTTGCTGAGCCCGGCAAGGTATTGGTTCCATTTACATCCCAAGTCACTACTTGACTCGTGTTTTGAAACCAACTTAAATTCTCCGTGTTTTGAGAGGTTGCTGCGAATGGTCCCGCAGTTCCGCTTACATTAATTGTGGTTTCATCCGAATTGGTTTGAGCAGTTCCCGCTGCTGCATTGTCTCTTCCTGTTAAAACAAAATGAAGTGTTCTAGCTACTGTTGCTACAGATTCCCATTTACTGGTGAGTTTATTGGATAAAACGCTAGCATAAGCCGGCATGTATCTTGTGGCACTACTACCTGGCTTAAAAGACCTAAACAATGGCCCATCTGGCTTGGAAGATACCGCTAAGCTATTGGCATTATCAGTGGTAACTGCAGGATCATTTTGTTCCCAAGTAAAAGTTACGGTGTCACCGTTTGGATCTGAACCCATTCCCTTTAAAATAAAGGGTGTCCCTTTTGGGATTGTATAGTCTAAACCTGCATCAATTAACGGCGGACTGTTGGTCAGCACCGTATTAGCAGGACACGATTTAGTTAATAAATTATCCTGAATTTGTTTTATACTAGCATAGGCAAAATAATCATCCGAAAAATTTTGAACATCATAATCGGATGTGATACCTGCATATCCCATTATCGTGGAGCCACTTCCTGGTTCCACGTTTACTCCAGTGCCCTCAAGAGCGTATGAAAAGGTGTGATTTGCGCCTAATTGATGCCCCATTTCATGCGCTACAAAATCAATATCAAAGGTATCCCCTTCCGGCTTACTATCCGAAGGCGAAGTGTAAGCACTCCCTTTCCCTAATGGAACAGCTCCTGTTGGAGCAACGCATACACAACCAATACAACCCGCATTACCGCCACCTCCGGATGAGCCGAATAAATGACCAACATCATATCCACTGTTCGTTATCGTATTTGTCAAATTGGTTTGTAATTCTTGAGACCATGATCCTCCCGCCCCGGCTGTGGAGTCAGAATACGGGTCAGTAAGAGGATCCGTGTAAATAATTAAATTATTATTGCCAATAATTACTAATTTCACGGCTAAGTCTTTATTAAAAACCCCGTTAACCCTCGTCATTGTAGCATTCATGGCCGCCAATGCCTTAGCTACAGTACCTCCATGGTAAACGGTGTATTCACCTGTACAAGATAATGCCAATCGCAAGGTTTTAAAAATTTTTGTATTGGAAGCAATTTTAGCTGTTTGATTTAACAATTGTTTATTAAGAACTACATCTTCTGTTTTACAGTTTAATGACACTATTCCTTTCTCTCTGTTCTTACTAGAACTAATCGTATACAGTGATTCACCTGAAGTTGGATCCATAAATTCTGATCCACTATCGGCTCGTAAAACCATAGTCTGGAGTCCTTTTGGAGAAAGACTAAAGTGTAGCGTCGCTTTTTTATCGGTAATTCCAATTCCTGAATAAGCTCTAATTTCTGGAAAGTTGGCTTGTAATTCAGGCTCAAAATTAGAAGACTCCCAAACATAATATTTTTCTAATTCACCATTAGAATTAGGTATTGTTATTTCAGTTCCTTTTGACTTTTCACTTTTAGTTTCTGTGGATACCAATAATTGTTTCAAAAAGGGTTCGTTCAACTGAAAAACTTTCTTTGACTTACTATCAATTCCATTCCCATTTTTACCCATTTCTGACTCGATTTTAACATCCATCTTTTTCCAAAGCACTTGACTTTGGGCTTCAATTGAAGAACAAATAATAATCATCAATATACTTGAAATAAATTTTGCCATAGCTTGGGGGAATTTAAGTCTCAAAATTAAAGCATTTATTATTAACTTATAAAATGTGATATCACTATTTTAATCAAATCATCCCTTTATTTGGTTAACTTTTAAAATAAATAGACCTTTTTTAACGAAACAATCGCTTGACTGTAAAAAAATCAACAACACATCTCTTCACAATTAAATTAGATTAGCATAAATTTGCATGATTATAAAAAAGCTGCTTTGAATATTTTTCATTCTATAAAAGATTTTAGTTCCACAAAAAAAACAATTCTTACCTTAGGTACATTTGATGGTGTACATGTGGGTCATAAAAAAATTTTAGAACGATTAATACAAAATACTGCAGACCATAAATACGAAAGTCTCGTACTTACCTTTTTCCCTCATCCAAGAATGGTATTGCAGGAACAATCAGAAATAAAGTTACTAAATACCATCCCTGAAAAAACAAATCTGCTGGAGAAAATTGGCATAGAAAACTTGGTCATCCATCCTTTTGATGAAACTTTCTCCAGACTAACAGCAGAGGAATTTGTAAAAACCGTATTAGTAGATCAATTCCATATTCATAAAATAATTATAGGTCACGATCATCGCTTTGGAAGAAATCGAACGGCCAATATTGACGACCTTATTAATTTTGGAAAACAATATGGATTTGAAGTCGAACAAATATCAGTTCAAGAAATCAATGACCTTTCGGTAAGTTCAACCAAAATTAGGAAGGCCTTACTTGAAGGTAAAATGGATTTGGCAAATGAATTTTTAGGATACGATTATTTTTTAAGCGGTACAGTTTATAAGGGAAAACAATTGGGTAGAACCATTGGGTTTCCAACCGCCAACTTAAGAATAGAAGAGAATTACAAGCTGATTCCCGTAAACGGTGTTTATATTATAAAAAGTATCATCGACCAAAAAACAGTATATGGAATGATGAACATTGGATTTAATCCTACTGTAAACGGAGAAAAATTATCTATCGAAGTCCATTTTTTAGACTTTGAGTCCGATTTGTACGATCAAAAAATTACTGTTTCGATTTTGAAATACCTTCGCCCTGAAATTAAATTCGATTCCATTACTATTTTGAAGGAGCAATTAAACAAAGACAAAGAAGCTACTATTGCCTATTTTAAAGGTCTTTACTAATTAAAAAAAACTTTGTCCTTTTTCGAATTAATCCCTTTATTTTGTGTAAATTTGATATGTATTTTCCTGTTTATCAAAGAGATGGTATTCTTTAATTTTTAAAACCAATCGTATGAAACTACCTAAAGAATTATACAACGGAATTATTATAGTCATCGGAATAGGACTTTATTTTCTATTGATGGAAGCGTTACATTTAGCCGGTCAATTTTACCTACGATTATTTAATATTCTCTTTGTTTTCTATGGAGCAAATAGAACTTTAAAGTCAAATTTTCTAGAGGGGAAGAAGGAATTTACATTTAATGCTATTTCAGCCCTTATCACCGCACTAACAGGTGTTTTCTTAAGCATTATTGGTTTAATTATCTATAGTTATTGGAAAGGGGGCGACCAATATGTACAATCTTTGTCTGAAGCGTTATTATTTGGCGGAGATCCATCGATAATGACCTATAGCATCAGTTTACTTTTTGAGGGAATTGTGTCCGCCGTTATAGTGACATTTATTTTAATGCTTTATTGGGATACGCGATACGCATCTGATAAACATGGGAATAAATAAACCACGCTTCACTTTAAAAATAAAATTAGTTTCACATTTCTTGATTCGATAAATTCTTTCCTTTTCTACACCTTGATTATAAACAAACGTACTATGAAAATCCCAAAAGAATTACTTAACGGTTTTATTATTTTCCTTGGCATTGCAGTTTATTTTTTGTTGATGAATGCATTGGGTTACGGAAATTCCTTTTATTTGCGGTTAATCAATATAGTTTTTGTTTTTTATGGCGTGAATAGAACCATTAAAATGAATATCAGCAATGAAGATAAATCATTTATTAATAATGCAATATCAGCAATGTTCACTTCACTTGTTGGGGTCTTTTTAAGTATCATTGGGCTCATTTCATACAGTTATTTGCAAGGCGGAGATCCATTTGTACAATCCTTATCTAAAACATTTTTGTTTGGCGGCAATCCATCCATATTCACGTATTCGATCAGTTTACTTTTTGAGGGAATTGCTTCGTCTGTAATTGTGACTATGCTACTCATGCTGTATTGGAACAATCGCTTAGCGGCCGATTAATTCTTTTTTTATAAATAAAATCAAATTGTATTTAATTACAATACATTGATTGTTTAGAACAATTTGATTACTTTTGAGGCATCATAAAAACGCATCAATGAGCATTACAAAACACAATTGGACCAAAGAAGAGATTATATCAATATACAATAAACCGATGATGGATTTGCTTTTTGAAGCAGCTACTATCCACAGAGAGCATCATGACCCAAACGTAGTTCAAGTTTCGACTTTATTATCGATAAAAACAGGTGGTTGCCCGGAAGATTGTGGCTATTGTCCACAAGCGGCAAGGTACCACACTTCTGTAGAAGGGAACGATCTTATGACAGTAAGTCAAGTAAAAGCACAAGCTTTACGAGCTAAATCAAGCGGGTCTTCCAGAGTTTGTATGGGTGCAGCCTGGAGAAATGTAAAAGACGGACCTGAATTTGACCAAGTTTTAGAAATGGTTCGAACCATTAATAAACTAGACATGGAAGTATGTTGTACATTAGGTATGATTACTGAAAACCAAGCACAACGCCTTGCAGAAGCGGGATTATATGCCTACAATCACAATTTAGATACTTCCGAAGAATATTATAAAGAGGTAATTTCAACTCGTGGTTTTGAAGATCGCCTACAAACTATTGAAAATGTTCGTAAAACCAATGTAACTGTTTGTAGCGGAGGAATTATTGGAATGGGAGAAAGCATCGAAGATAGAGCTGGAATGCTAGTGGCTCTCTCTACTTTAAACCCTCAACCAGAATCAGTACCAATCAATGCCTTAGTTGCAGTTGAAGGAACTCCAATGGAAGAAGAAAAACCAGTTGAAATATGGGAAATGATTCGTATGGTAGCCACTACCCGTATTATTATGCCAGAAACTCAAGTTCGCTTATCAGCAGGTAGAATGAATATGAGTCGCGAAGGTCAAGCGATGTGCTTTTTTGCTGGAGCAAACTCAATTTTTGCGGGTGATAAATTGCTTACTACTCCCAATCCAGATGTCAATGAAGACATGAAAATGTTTGAAATGTTAGGATTAAACCCTCAGAAACCTTTTACTAAAGTTTCTCAACCTGCAACAGTTGAAGCAGAAAACTCGCAATTTGCACCACTTGGTGAAAAGCCAAAATGGTCAAGACCAGGACATGTAATTGAAAAAAACCTTGAAGCTTCGGCTAAAGGAAAATAAAATTTTACTCTTTACAATATAAAAAAACCATCTTGCAAAACAAGATGTTTTTTTTATCGTTCTATTAGTTACTATTTAATACATGATTTTTTTAGCGATTACTGCACCATTTTGCAAAATTATTTTAACTACTAACATTTGTTTAGTTATAGCTAAATTAGACACAGTCAACTCTTTGGCATCTACATTTTTTTTCTGATAAATTACTTTTCCAGTAACATCTGACACTATTATTTTATCGATTAGTTCCATTTGAGAATTGACTTTCAATTGGCTGTTTTTAATTGAAACTAATACCTTATTATTGTTTTTATCGAAATCTACAGTTGCAAGGTTCTTATTGGTATATAATAAAATAAAGCGATTATTAAAGGTTCCTACTACTGTACTAAAATCATAAGGTGCTGCTTTTAGATCGTGAACTAAGTTTAACAACTTATCCTCTAAATAAATATTTTGTCCATCAAGAAATATACCGTCAACATGATCAATCGCAATGGAAGCTGGACCATTTGTATCGATAGCATATCCTAAATGCACGACATTAGAATCTAAAAAAGGTAAGCCTTTGCTTTGTATTGCCAACTTATCTGCTCCTATCAAACTATACAATAAAAAAGGAGCGGCATCATCAAAAACATAACTATCGTATCCTCTATCGTATCCGTCTGTGGCATTTTCAATATATCCAACTAATGCCTGACTCACACTAGATGAACTGTTAGTCAAATTAAGCCAAATTCGGTGTTTTTCAAGTTCTTTAATTTTGGTTGTATTTTTAATTTTATAAAAATTAGTATTACTATTTACCTCACGCATGGTATTATTAAATCGCAAAGAACCCGCCACTTCGTTTTGCACGATAAATCCTTGACCAGAAGCAATAAACTCAGTAGGCGGATTGTCATTTCCTGTACCCGTATTTCCAGCGCTACCTCCCAATAAATTATAATAGAAATAATCAGTAGCACTAAAATTATTACCCACTAAACGGTTATTATGCGACCAAAAATACAAAGTCCCCTCTAAAGTGTTTGTTGGATTCAAAATGGGATCATACAAGTTTTCGTTAATAAAGTCAATAGCGTTAATGGCAGAAGGATAAGGATTCCCTACTAAACTTAACCCTACATCGGCGGGTGGGGTAGTAACTGCTATTGTAATATTCCCATTATTAGGAACTCCTACAAACTGATGCGGAATAACTGTAGGATCCGTTAACGAGATATTGGAAGGAGCTCGAATGCTATATCCTTTTCCTTTTTGAAAAACAGTGGTCGTTGGATCTTCATAGATCCAAACATCATTCACACTATCGTAGGTATTGAAACGATTTGTATCTGTAAGCGGAGCAAAACTAGATAATGTTTGAGGACCTGTTGTGGGCGAGGACCAATAGGTAATATCGTAACGAACAACTGGCGTCGTATTTCGCTTTACAATAATAGCTCCTGTATTAGCTCCTAAATAATTGGTTTGCAACAAGCTTGCGGTGTTTTCCAAAGTAAAAGTGCCAGGATTCACAACTGTTACAGCATCTCCTACAGACACTGTTCGATTACCAAGAACCGTGAGTGCTCCATTTGTTATTGTTAATGTATTAGCAATATCAAGGTCATTGGCAATGGTATAAACTCCACCAACGCCTGAAAACAACAATTTGTAATAATTTCCATTCGTAACCGTTTGAGTCGTTCCGTTATATTCAACCGTTCCTGAAGAGAAGGGCTTCGCATTCGTTGCTCCAGAAAAACGAACTGTTCCATCCATCGACAAAACAGCGCTATAGGTCAAAATTCCCCCTCGCATATTTAAAACAGAGTTGGGAGCTATCACATTTAATGCATTTGTTGTCAAATTATATCCATTCATATCTAAAATGGGAGTTCCCCCATTGTTAATATTTAATTGCCCACCTGTTACTATATTTCCAGAGGCAGTTTGCGTTCCCGAAGTATTGTCTAGTTCTATTGCAGGTGTCCCATTATAAGTTCCAGCAACAATTGTTTGTCCTCCTACACTATTAGAATAAAAAATTGTATTTGCCCACGTTTTCCCCACAGGAAGAGGTAAACTTGAAGTATTTAGAGTACTTATTGTTCCATCGCCAATATTAGAAAAAGCACCTCCATCTATCAACGAAAAAGCTCCCATGTTTAGAAGTGAGGTACTATTTACATTATTTAAACTATTTTTTATGGATATATCTGATAAAGCAGTTAAAGGGAACACTGTTTTAGCATTTGTTAGATTATTGAAAGACGTAACACTAGACCCTCCAATAGACTGAGCCACAGTTCCATTAAAATTCACCGTACTTGTATTCGAGACGAAAGTTCCATTGTTTGTCCAGTTTCCTTTTACTGCTAATGTATTTGAACCTAAAATAGTAAGCGTAGCCCCTGTTTTAATAGTTATACTTTTGCAATTTCCCCCTGAAGCTCCAATAACAGGTTGGTTAACATTTACCCCAATACTTACATCGGTAGTGCTCGTAGGAACATTCCCTCCACACCAATTTGATGCTGTATTCCAATCCGTATTCGTAAGGCCAAGCCAAGCTCCGGTCAAGCAAGAAGACAAGATATTTACTACCCCTGTGGTGGAAGATCCAAAATAAGTTCCATTGGTATTTGCAGCTGCCGAACCAGTTCCTCCCCATGACCCTAAAGCAGTTTGAAGCACAC
>CAWURM010000083.1:0-29359 GCA_963924965.1 uncultured Flavobacterium sp. | reverse complement strand
CGGCTGGCGTAGCTTCAACCACCGGCTCTGTTAATTCCATTCCACATTCAGGACAAGCTTCCCCTTTTTTTCCATGTACTTCAGGATGCATCGGACAAGAATATAATTCCGTACCTGATTCTGTCGTTGGTGTTTTTTCTGTGCTAGTTACTTCGTTTTTTTTGCACGACACAACAGTTAATGCTATGATCATTGCCGTAAGAATTATTTTTTTCATTTTTTTTGATTTTAGTGTTTATAATAATTTTAATGTTATCTAATTTAGTTTGTTACGTTAAAAAAAGTGTATTCCAACCTAAGCAAAAATCCATTTGGGGCGGTACGATGCATAGTTGTATACAGCTCTTGTTTGTAAGCCAAGTCTATTCTTGCTTGGCTATTAATTATAAATTGAATTGAAGGGACGACATCTAAATACGATTTTCCATTACCGTTTAAACGTTGCCCAAGGAATTCCACCATTGCATTCACATTGGTTTGTTTATAACTCGTGTATTTTTTAGGATGCACTAGTTTTCCAATAGAAAGCGTATAATTCATAGCGCTATTGCTTTGATCTGCTGGAAACTCATAATTTGGTTTATTATCCAATGCTCTTTCGTAGCTTATCGATGAACTAATTGCAACTTTATTAATTAACTGAGTAGCAACAATTCCTGTTTCATATCCCGTATTATGTCCCATCGTCTCGATTTCATCTTGATGAATATCGGCATTATTAAAACTATATTTCCCATAAGCTGCCATACGGAAATGGCTGTGCATATCATCTTTAGAAAAGAATCTATACTTTGCGTATAGGCTACCTCCTTCTGCTTCCCATCCATCCCCACTGTTGCTAATAAAAGCAGTAGCACGTAACATTAACTTGTTGCTCACTCCCCACATGATTTCCGGCATATTATGGTAATTCAAAGTTCCGTTTTCCTCATAAAGAAAGAAATTCATATCTCTGACTCCTATTGAACCTGCAGGGACGTTACTAGCAGGATCAGTCATCACAAACAATTCCTGCGCTTTTAACTGATAAGAAAACGTTATAAAGCATGCAATAAATAAATATTTCATTTCTTACAATACTTTTATATGATAATCATTTTCGTTTTCCATTGCGTAACTTGGGATTTTTGATAGTGACTTTGTTAATTTCTTATACTCTTTTTGCGTAACAAAACCTTTGTCTAAAACCTGAACTTTAACTTCGCCATTTAAGATTTTTGCTTTCGAATCTACAATAACGTAGTCCAAGTGTCCCGCTTTTACCAATTGATTTTCCTGTACACCAACATTATCAAAAACAGTTGATAGCACCATTGAACCAACAAAAAAGCCCGCTTTTTCGACTCCTTCTTTTAAAACAATCGGTTTCAAAACATTCTCTTTCTTTAAATAAACAGTAAACGTATTGGTATTCAAATCTGTGCTTACACTATCTACCTCTTTTAGTGATTTGAGTTGTTTATTTATGGCGTTAGAACACATAGAACAAGTAAGTCCCGTTGCAATGATCTCTACTTTGCTAATTTGCGCTGTCGCTACAAGATTTACTGCTAGCATAAATAGCATAGCTAAAATTAGATCTTTTTTTAATCTTTTCATTTTATTCTGATTTTTTAATTTGAGTGATAATTTCTTCTTCTGTAGGATTGATAGCGATTAAAGTTCCGTTTCTATCAAACAAATAACTGGTTGGAAGTTCTTCAACACCAAACTGCACTGCTACTTTGGCATCGAATCCTTTAGGTTCATTTAATTGTATGTATTCTATTCTATCCTTTTTCACAGCACTTTCCCATTTTACTTTGTCTGTATCAAGGGATATTCCAATAATTTCGAGATTAGCACCATTATATTGCGAATGGAACTTCACTAATTTTTTATTCGCTACCCTGCAAGGTGCACACCATGAAGCCCAAAAATCAACTAATAGTACCTTCCCTTTAAAGGAAGATAAATCTACTTTTTCATTTAGAACAGTACTTAACGTACTATTAGGCAAAGGATCTCCAATTTTTATTTGGGCATTCCCTTTATAAAAAGACCCCATTAATAGAGCTGCAAAAAATATTTTTCTCATTCTGCTTTGAAATTAATAGTGTTATTATGACCCAATTTTCTATTATTACGCCAAAAAATATATTACTTTACTGTCTCCACTGTTTTTCCACAGCTCAACATTTGCGCTCCGTAATAAGGATTTTTCACAGCGCTATCTTTACTCAACCAGTTTGCTCCTTTCCCTCCATTTGCCATTGGACAAAACTGGTAATAGGTTGGTGTTTCTAATTTGGATACTTTAATCAACTCATACATGTTTTTTGACAAACTCATAAAATGATCGCGCTGCCCCTTTATTTCTTCATTATTCAAAATAAACTGAGCATCCTCTTTTAATGGTTTCATTACCTTCATCCAAACCATGTGTACATCCATCGGTAACTTGCCCATTTCAACCGCATTTAACGATGCAACTAATTCTTTTGAAACTTGCGAAGCCAATCTTGCATCCGTTTTTACCAAAGCGTCTTTCAATAAAAAATAATTATCAAAAACAGCTTTTAATTGATTTACTTCTTGTGTTAGCGCTACTTCATTATGTCCTGTATGATTTTCCATTGAAGCTTCCTCAGTGGCAATCACTTCCACTTTAGTTACTCTTTCATATTGACAACAACCATGTAGATTGTCATATACGTCAGTGGGAGCTAGAAATTTTTCACTATCATAACCTGCTAAAGCAATACGTTTTAAGATTTCGTCCTGATTAGTCTTTTTAGAATCGTAAGTTAGGGTTGCCAATTTACTGTCTTTATTCCAGTCTACTTTAGCAACATTTTTAAGATTTCCTGCCTTTTCTATATTGGCTTTGCACATTCCACAATTCCCTGATATTTGAACTGTCTCTGTTTTTTGATTTTTAATTTGCGCAACGGCAACTGTAACTGATAGCACTAGAGTTAGTACCATCGCCATTTTTTTTAGTGATTTCATTGTATAAAAATTTTGAATTGAAAATAGCCAGACAATATCAAATCGATAGTAAAGCACTATAATTTTAGATTGTAATTAGCCGAAAAAATAATTGATTTTAAAGCAATACTGCTTTGAATTTGACACACTAGTGGCTGTCAAGAAAGTGTTTTAGCTTATTTTAGGAATAAGCCAGATAGTAGAATAACCCGCAGAAGTAAATGATACGGATTGGTAAAATTGTTGTTTTTTAGTAGAAAAATTAAATAGGTTGTTTTTAATTTCTATTGGATTCGAAGAAACAATTCCAATAGTTACTGACGAAACACCACACAAACTGTGTCCACATTTCCCATTGCAACCTTTGTTACTTTTACTTTTAGAATGGGAATCTTTACTGCAACAATCTTTCATTCCAGTTTTTGACGACATTTCTTTAGTACAAGTCATTTTTTTTGAAGAATTACCACATGCAAATGCCCCACTCGGTATCAAAAAGACAGCAAGCAAAACAAGTAATAAAAATGGCATTTTTTTCATCTTAATCGTATTATGGGACAAAATTAGTAAATCTATTTATAGTTCAGCATTAAATAATTGTTAAAACAGCTTTATAAAGAATAATTTGCTTCCACATTTACTTCGCTTCTCCTAAAAGTGAGTACATCAATGATTGTGATACAGATAATATGATACTAAACAATAATGCTGTAAAGAACGAATTCACACTAAACCCACCTACTATGTTATCACATAATAATATTATTAATGCATTGATAATTAACAAGAACAGCCCTAAAGTTATAAAAGTAATAGGCAAAGTTAATAATACCAGAATTGGTTTTATAAAAATATTTAATAACCCGAGAACTACTGCTACAATAATAGCGGTGGTAAAGTTATCCACTTTAACGCCTTTCATAAAATGCGAAATGATAAGCACTAAAATCGATGTTATAAGAATTCTAAAAAGTAATTTCATGTTTTTAATTTTGAATAAAAGTAGTAATTTTAAACTAAATCATTTTCTTTCTAAAAAAGAAATCAATTTCGACCAACAAAAAAAACATCTTTAAAACTCCTTACAGCTAATCATAAAAGGTCAGTTAACACAAACTCCTGTTGTTTTCAATGGTATCCCGAACCACATTCAAGACATTCTTTAAATTAAACGGTTTGAGTATGTAATTTATTGAAGTAATTCCATAATCTAACATTTTGGTCTCCACAAATACGTCTGCTGTTACAAATACAATTGGAATATTTTGAGTAATAGTATTTGCTTTTAGCTCTACGTAAACTTCAAAACCATTTTTTTTGGGCATCATTACATCACAAATAATCAAATGCGGATTAATTTCAATAGCACGATCTATACCGGTTTGACTATTAGATTCAGTATAAACGTCATAGTTTTCAAATTCAAACAAGTCCTTTAAAACTTCTAGGATCGATACCGTATCATCTATAATAAGAATTTTAGTTAATTCCATTTTTGCTTTTTTTAATTTATCTGAGTTATTGCTACTGTAAAAGTAGTCCCTTTACCCAGTTCACTTTGAATTTGTATTTTACCGTTTTGCAAGACAACCGCTTGTTTCACAATTGCCAAGCCTAATCCTGTACCGGAAACATTTTCAATATTGCTTGCTCTGTAAAATGGTTCGAAAATCATTTTTTGATCCTGCTTTGAAATTCCAATCCCTTGATCTGATATCGAAAAAACAACGCCATCCTTTTCTTTGAGAACGCGAATCACGATTGGAGAAGGAGATTCAGAATATTTTAATGCATTAGAAAACAAATTTACAATCACTTGCTTCATCAGCTTAGGATCAACATTACAGTTCACAATAGCATCAACAAACTCAAAATCTACATTTCTGCTGTCTTTATGAAATAGTTGGTATTCAAAAATAATATCTTTTACAAAAGGTACGAAATCTATTTTAACTGGATTAAAAGATTTGTTTCCGGCTCCACCATTACTAATTACTAAAACATCTTCGAGCATGGCGGTCATCATCCCTACTTCAACCTGCACTTTTTCTAAGCGCTCTGCTAATTGTTCTTTTGTTATGCGGTCTGAATAGTTTAAAATTAATTCAACTACTCCTTGAATCGAAGTTAATGGCGTTCTAAATTCGTGAGATGCCATTGAAATAAAATTAGTTTTGAGCATTCCTGCCTCTTGTTCGCGGATTAAGGCTAACTCTAATTCTTTTGTTCGCTCTTCTACAATTTTCTCTAGATTACTATGATAATATATTAATTTATCATTTTTACTTTTGATTAAAAAATAATTCTTTTTTAATAACTCATTGCAAAATTCAATGATCGTGAATGCAATGAAAGAAACTATAATAAGTACAACTCCTCTTATAGCTATTGTAATACTTTGAAGCTCATTATTTTGAATTTCAGCAAACAGAATATTTTGAGAAAACCAATAAGTACAAAAAATTATTAAACTTAAAAATATAAAGAAAATAAATTTTGCATTCTTCCAATTTAAAAATAAAGGCAATAAAGCAGAAATAACAATAATAAAAAAAGGCGCAATCGAGTACAAACCTCTATGATACATCATTTCAGATACCATACTAAAAACTAGCAGAAAAAACAAAACAACTCTTGTATCATATGACAGTCTATCCTTAACTTTATTTAAGATCAATGTCAATATGATAATAAAATAAACAAAACTGTTTTGTCCAGCAATATCAAAATTATCAACATATAAAAGCGGTAGTATTAAACATAATCCTGAAATAGAAGAAATTTTTATAATGCTGTCTAAAACATCACCCTTGAACAGCTCTAAATCACCATCTCCATTTGTCTTCTCTTTCATAATATTCTTATTAAAAAGGCAATTTACTTTTTATAAGAAGAAAATAAAAAAATGGTTAGCCATTCTTAAAAAAAAATACTTATAATTTAAAACATAAGCTTTTATTACAACAAAAAAGAGATTACCAATTCATGAAACATTTTTGGATTTTCGGCATGAAGCCAATGGCCAGCATTGGGAATTGTTTCTATTTTTGAATGTGGAAAATGTTGCACAATTTCTTCCAAATCTTGGTCTAAAATATAACTAGAGTTGCCGCCACGAATAAAAAGCGTAGGCTTGGTAAAAATTGCATTTTCTGGAAGTGCTACTCCTATTTCCTCCATTTTTTCATTAAAAACAGTGAGATTAAAACGGAAAGCGAGTTGCCCTGGCTCTTGCCAATACAAACTTTTTAATAAAAATTGTCTTGTACCAAAATCAGTGATGTATTCTGATAGCGTTGCCTCAACGGCTGCACGGCTGGGTTTTTCAGCAAAATCTACCGCATTCAATCCTGCTAAAATTGTTTGGTGGTGCTGCGGATAGAATTTCGGCCCTATGTCAGCCACGACTAATTTATTGATTAATTCTGGATAAGTAGTCGCTAATAACATAGCTGTCTTTCCACCCATAGAATGTCCTATTATATCTATGGTGTTTAAATGATGCCCTTTGCAATATTCAACAATATCTTGCACCATGAATTCATAACTAAAATCATCAGAATGCAAACTTCGACCGTGATTGCGGAGGTCTAACATATGTACTTGAAAACCATCTGAAGCGAATTGTATTCCAAGGGTTTTCCAATTATCAGACATTCCTAAGAATCCGTGCAGAATTAAAAGTGGCTTTCCTTCGCCTTCTATTTTTGAATACAGCATTTGGTTGTGGTTTTTTATACTGGGTTTGCGTGAGATTTGAAATTAAGAGGAGGACAGTCAGTGGCTGTCAGGTACTTTAAAAAAATCCTCTTTCAAAACGTGGAACGCCCCAATTATTTTATTTTAATTTTTGCAAATACATGTTTACCACATTCTCTAGTCCTAAATATAAGGACTCCGAAATTAAAGCGTGTCCAATGGAAACTTCTAGTAAACCTGGAATGTTTTGTTTAAAAAACTGGATGTTATCTAGACTTAAATCATGTCCTGCATTGATACCTATACCCAATTCATTAGCTAAAACTGCCGATTTCACATAGGGATCAATTCCATTTTCATTTCCTAAGCTATATTGATGTGCAAAAGCCTCAGTATATAATTCTATTCTATCCGTCCCCGTTTTTTTGGCACCTTCAATAATATCTAACACGGGATCTACAAAAATGGAAGTACGGATGCCGTTGCGTTGAAATTCTTGAATCATTTCAGTCAAATAGGCTTGGTTTTTTATGGTGTCCCAACCCGCAGATGAAGTT
Source organism: uncultured Flavobacterium sp. (assembly GCA_963924965.1). Lineage (GTDB taxonomy): Bacteria > Bacteroidota > Bacteroidia > Flavobacteriales > Flavobacteriaceae > Flavobacterium. Next base: position 22,133 of record CAWURM010000083.1, on the reverse strand, counting down.
ATAGCTCCAATAGCATCAGGAACTAAGGTTACTTGGTCTGGTTTGCATTCTAAGACCAAATCGATAAAATTATGGAGTGGATTTCCTTCAATATTATATTCCGTGTAAACAACAGCCTTTAAATCTCGAGCATCTTGATACCGAATATGGCGCTCATCAGGGCGCGGATGAATAGTGATTCCTGCGGCTCCGAATTTTTGAATATCGGTTGCGTCCTTCAATAAATCGGGAACATTACCACCTCGAGCGTTACGTAAAGTTGCTATTTTGTTGATATTTACACTTAACTTTGTCATTGGAATACTTTTTGATTATAAATAACTGTTTAATAGATGCAAAAATACAAAGTAAAAGGTAGGAGTTTTTGCCTTTTTTTGATTATTTTGCATAAAAATTGAGGATTTATTTAAGATGGAAATTACAAACTACATAACCACTGATTTTAAAGCCATTGACAGCCAAGAGACTATCGCGACTGTTAAAGATTTTTTTGATGAGTTAAACTTTTCTCATTTCCCAGTCGTAGAAGAAGGAATTTATATAGGAAGCATTGCATCTGAAGACATTGAAACCTTTGAAAACGATAAAAAAGTAATTGACTATCGGTATACATTAGAAGGTTTCTTTACGAAAACGGATTCCTTGTGGCTTGAAGTTTTGGAAGTTTTTGCAAAAAACCATTCAAATTTAATTCCTGTCTTAGATGAAAATAACGCTTATGTAGGCTATTATGAAATAGATGATATTATGAGTTTTTTTCATCAGACTCCATTTTTAAAAGAACAAGGGAGGATCATTAAGGTAAAAAAAGGGGTTCTTGATTATTCTATGAGCCAAATTGCGCAAATTGTAGAGAGCAACAATGGAAAGCTTTTAGGAATGTTCATTTCTGAAGCTGACGTTGATACCATTGAAGTCACTTTGAAGATCAGTTTAGGTGCCATCAATGAAATTATCCAAACTTTTAGAAGATACAATTACGAAATCACATCGGAACATCATGAGGATGACTACATTAATAACTTGAAGGAAAGATCAGATTATTTAGATAAATACCTCAATATCTAAAGCACTTCAGTATATTCTCAGTACAAAAAATACAAATAAACGATTACATAAAAAATGAAAGTAGCTATATACGGTCAATATTATCAAAACAGCACAGAGCCCATCATAAGAGATATTTTTATTTTTTTTAATCAAAATAAGGTAGAGCTAGCTATTGAAGCTAATTTTTTGGAAATGTTGTATGAAAAAAAGATCATACAAAAAGAATATACTACCTTTTCATCACATACTGAATTAGACCACACTTTTGACATGTTAATCAGCATTGGTGGGGACGGAACAATCTTAAGAGCAGCTACGCTTGTACGTGATTCCGGAGTTCCTATCTTAGGGATAAATGCTGGTCGATTGGGTTTTCTGGCGACGGTACAAAAAGAGAATATCCATGAATTTTTACAAATTGTAATCGATAAAAAATACACTCTTTCAAAAAGAACCTTACTAAGCTTGACTTGTGACCCACCAAATGAAGCACTTCAAGATATTAACTTTGCCATGAATGAAGTTTCAGTAAGTCGAAAAGATACTACTTCAATGATTACTATTGACACGTACTTAAATGGAGAAATACTAAATTCCTATTGGGCAGACGGCTTAATCATATCCACGCCAACAGGATCAACAGGCTACTCGTTAAGCTGCGGAGGACCAATATTGACTCCTGATGTAAAAAGTCTAGTAATTACCCCAATTGCCCCTCACAACCTGAACGCTAGACCTCTAGTGATTCCAGATGAAACCGAAATTAAATTAAAAGTATCTGGGCGAGAAGAGAATTATTTGGTTTCATTAGATTCCAGAATTACCTCCGTAGGGAATGATTCTATCCTCACCATTAAAAAAACACCTTTCCAGATAAACATGGTTGAAATTCCAGACGAGACTTTTCTAAAAACACTACGTACCAAATTACTTTGGGGAGAAGACAAAAGAAATTAATTTTTAATTGTCCATACTATTTTAGCTTTATTCTTCGTTTTGCCTGTATAACTTCAATTCCTATCGATTGTCTTATTCATTTATGAAATAATAATCACATTTAACATAATGGATATTGATTCCTATCGATAATTATTATATTTGCACGCAATTTTAAATTAAAATGAATAAAATTTTCAACTTCATACTATGCCTTTTCATGAGCAGCAGTTTGCACTCTCAGATACACGAAGTTGGATTTTTTCTAGGAGGTAGTAATTACATTGGCGATATTGGTCCAACGACCTATATAGCTCCCAATGAACCTGCTTTAGGATTAATTTATAAATGGAACAAAAGCCCCAGGCATGCTTATCGTTTTTCTTACGCACAGTCTAAAATCAAATCAAATGATTTAGATTCAAAGGAACCAAGTAGAAACCAAAGAGGCTATAGTTTTGAAAATAACATAAAAGAAGTATCTTTAGGGCTTGAATTTAATTTTTTCGACTTTAACCTTCATGAATTTGACAGAAAAACTACTCCTTATGTGTACACGGGGATTAGTTATTTTAGATATGAAGAATTGTATATCATATCAGGAGAAACAAGAAAAGACCAAGCAGAGAATACATTTGCAATACCAATGATTGTAGGGGTGAAATCAAATATTACTCCTCATTTAATATTGGCGTTAGAAGTAGGTGCTCGTTACACGCTTACAGACAATCTTGACGGGAGCAATCCAAAGAACGAAAGTTTGAAAACGTTGCAATTTGGAAATATAAATAATAATGATTGGTATGTCTTTTCAGGTATTACATTAACGTATACTTTTGGAGAAAAACCTTGTTATTGTGCAGACTAAAAAAAATGGATTTACTAGACAGTATTGATACAACTAAATTACCTGAGCACTTGGCCATTATTATGGACGGGAATGGGCGTTGGGCAAAACAACAAGGACTACTTAGAGCCTTTGGCCATGAAAGTGGCACGAAATCCGTTAAGATCATAATTAAAACTTGCGCCAAATTAGGAATTCAAAACCTTACGTTATACGCCTTTTCAACTGAAAACTGGAACAGACCAAAACTAGAGGTAGACACTTTAATGAAAATACTAATCAAATCATTAAAAAAAGAACTTCCTACTCTACTAGAGAATAACATCAAATTAAATACGATAGGCAATTTAGACAAAATGCCTATTTCTGCTCAAAAAGAATTAAAAGATGTTATAGAAAAAACAAAAAATAACACCCGAATGACCCTGACTCTAGCATTGAGTTATGGATCCAGGGAAGAAATTGTAAATGCAGTAAAGAACATAAGTGATAAAGTTAAAAATAATATAATTTCAATAGACTCTATTGACGATTCAATTATAAATGAGCATCTTTACACGCAAAATTTACCTGATGTAGATTTATTAATACGAACAAGTGGAGAACATAGGATAAGTAATTTCCTCTTATGGCAAATAGCCTATGCAGAATTATATTTTACTGATGTATTGTGGCCTGACTTTAAAGAACAGAATTTATATGAGGCTATTATTAGTTTTCAAAAAAGAGAGCGTAGATTTGGAAAAACAAGTGAACAAATTAAATAATTTTTTAGTGTTGAATAAAAGTATAAAAGCAGTCCTTACCCTACTATTATTGGGAAGTTTTTCACAAATCAAAGCTCAAGACAGGGTTCCTTTTGATCAAGGTAAAAAATACATATTAGCAAACGTAGCAGTTACTAGCAAAATTAGTTTTAACGAACAAACAGTAGTAACATTCTCTGGCCTTACTAAAGGACAAGAGATTACAATTCCTGGTGAAGAAATAAGTGCTGCCATCAAAAAACTAGGAAAACTAGGCCTTTTTGATGAAATTTCCTTTTACATCAATAAAATTCAAAACGATAGTATCTACCTAGATTTAGATATTAAAGAATTGCCAAAACTAGGCGAGGTTAAGTTTGTGGGAATTAAGAAAAACAAAACCGAAGCACTAATTAAGGACAATGGTTTAACCAAAAGCAAAGTAGTTAATGAAAATTTAATTACAACTACAAAGAACTACATCGAAAACAAATACAAGAAAGACGGTTATTTCAACACCAAGGTCAACATCAATGTTGTTAAAGATACCTCCACGGTCAACCAAGTAAATATGGTTATAAACATTGACAAAGGAGATAAAGTTAAAATTAGTGAAATTGATTTTGTAGGTAACGTCAAGATATCCGACAAAACTTTGCGCAAAGCAATGAAGGACACTAAGCAAAAAAATCCTTTGCGCATTTTAAAAGCGTCTAAGTTTATCAAAGAAAAATACAAAACAGATTTAGAAAAAGTAATAGCAGCCTACAAAGAAAAAGGATATAGAGATGCCAGAATTATTTCAGATTCAGTAGCATTCGATAAAAATAAAAATGCTTTATCTATTAAAATCAATGTAGAGGAAGGAAACAAATATTACTTTGGAAATATTAAGTTTTTAGGAAATACGGTGTATTCTGATCAATTTTTAAACAGAATAATTGGCGTTAAAAAAGGTGAAACGTATAATGGCGTTTTACTTGAAAAAAGAATAGCTGATAAGTCTAAACCTGATGGAGAAGATATTACCAATTTATATCAAAACAATGGGTACTTATTTTCTAACATCAACGCAGTAGAAGTAAAAACAGCAAACGACACTATTGATTTTGAAATCAGAGTTACTGAAGGTCCACTAGCCTATTTCAATCACATCACTGTTGTTGGTAATGACAAGACAAATGACCGCGTCATTTATAGAGAACTGAGAACGAAACCAGGAGAAATATACAGCAAAGAATTATTGGTACGCACCATTCGCGAAATTGGTCAATTAGGATTTTTTGACCCGGAAGCAATTGATCCAAAATTTAAAAATGTAGATGCGGCAGCAGGAACTGTTGATATTGAATATAATCTTGTTGAAAAAGGATCAAGCCAAATAGAGCTACAAGGTGGTTATGGAGGTGGTGGATTCATAGGTACATTAGGATTATCATTCAACAATTTTTCAGCAAGGAATATGATGAATAAAGAAGCGTACAAGCCATTACCAATGGGTGATGGGCAGAAAGTATCCTTACGACTACAAGGAAGTACCTACTTTCAAACGTATAGTGTATCCTTTTCTGAACCATGGTTTGGACAAAAAAAACCAGTACAATTCAGTACGTCTCTTTCCTATAGTAAACAATTTTTAAATAATTTTATCACTTACAGAGCAGATAAAAGTAAAAGCTTTAATATTCTTACTTTATCAGTTGGTTTAGCAAAAAGATTAACGGTGCCAGATGATTATTTTGTACTTTCTCAATCCTTAAGTTACCAACATTACGACCTAAATAATTACAATACGGGACTATTTACATTTGGAAATGGAGCTTCACGAAATTTATCCTACACAGTAGGTTTAACTAGAAGCAACAAAGGAGTGAACCCTATTTTCCCTACTTATGGATCAGAATTTAGTTTGACAGGTAAATTTTCATTACCTTATTCCTTGTTTAATGGCGTAGATTATGCCACATTGGGTGACCAAGAAGCTTATAAATTAAAAAGCACAACTGACAGATCTAATCAAGTAGATGCAAACGGAAATACAGTAAGCATTGGAGACTACATTGACGCTTCTGGAAATAAAGTATTCAAATATCAAGATGCTGCTGCTGATCCTGCATTAGTTGATCAAAAGAAATTTAATTGGTTAGAATACTATAAAATAAAATTTAAAGCAGATTGGTATACCAAAATTTATGGTAAATTAGTACTAAGAACGTTAACAGAATTTGGATTTTTGGGTGCTTATAATCAAGACAGAGGCGCAATTCCTTTTGAGCGATTCTATTTAGGTGGAGATGGATTAGCAAATTTCTCAATGGACGGAAGAGAGACAATACAATTAAGAGGGTATCCAAACAACTCTTTGACTCCTATAAATAATGTTGGAGATCAACTTGGAGCAACAGTGTACAATAAATTCTCTATGGAGATGCGTTATCCTATTACGCTAAAAGCATCGGCATCGATCTATGCTTTAGCTTTTTTGGAAGCGGGGTCATCATATGAAAATTTTAAAAGTTATAACCCCTTTGCACTAAACAGGTCAGCAGGAATTGGTTTACGTGTCTTTATGCCTGCATTTGGATTATTAGGTATCGATTTTGGTAATGGTTTTGACGCCTTACCGGGACAAACAAAAGCTAATGGATGGGAAACCCATTTCATTATAGGACAACAATTTTAATAGATTGGCATGATTTTCTAATACCCTTAAGCTATGAGAAAACAATTTTTATTTTTATTTTTGGCGGTAAGTGCAATAAACACAATCCAATCGCAAACCAGAGGAACAAAAGTTGGTTATATTGATATGGAATACATTTTACAAAATGTACCCAATTACAGCGAAGCCACTTTACAGTTAGATCAAAAAGTACAAAAATGGAAGCAAGAAGTTGAAGCCAAAAAAATTGAAATAAATAAAATCAAAGATGCTCTTAATGCTGAAAAAGCATTGCTAACAAAAGAGCTAATAGAAGAACGAGAAACAGAAATTAAGTTCCTTGAAACGGAAATGTTGGATTATCAACAAAAGAGATTTGGTCCTAACGGTGATTTGATGATTCAAAAATCAGTTTTAACGAAGCCCATACAAGATCAGGTTTTTACAGCTGTACAGGATATAGCCGAAGCAAAAAAATACGATTTTGTTTTTGATAAATCTTCTGATCTTACCATGCTATTTGCAGCCAAGAGGTTCGACATAAGCGATCAGGTATTACGTGTCATCAATCGTTCAGAAAAAAGAGAACAATTAACAAAAAAGCAACTAGCAGCTGAAGAAGAGAAAGATAAAAAAGAAGATGCAGTAGACGAAAATCCAGCATTAGCCGAAAGGCAAAAAATATTAGATGAAAGAAAAATTGCTAGAGACAAAATAATAGAAGACAGAAAACTTGCTCAAGAACAAAAGAAAAAAGATTTTGAGGAAAGAAGACAAAAAATAATAGCCGACAGAGAAGCTAAAAAAAATGGCACGGTTTCTGCCATAACAAAAACAGATGATCCAGCAGCAAGTAAAACGGCTACCGATAAGTCAATTGGAAAAACAAATGCAGAAGAAGCCAAACAAAATCAAATAGACGCAAACGCACAAAAATTAGAAGAGCGTAAAAAAGTGATTGAGGATCGCAAAAAAGCCGTAGAAGAAAGAAGAATAAGAATACTTCAAGTGAGGGATTCCATAAAAAAGTCAAGAGAATTACAAATTAAACCAAAACAATAAATTAATACTTAATATTTTAAAAACGATGAAACAGATTAAAACTTTATTAATTGCTGCACTATTTATTCTTGGAGCAAATCAAACTATTACCGCACAAGCAAAAACAGCTCATGTTGATGTAAGTGAAATCATGACAAAAATGCCTGCCATGCTTGATGCTCAAAAACAATTGGACAAACTAAGCACAACATATGATGCAGATTACAAAAAAATGGTTGAAGAATACCAATCTAAATTAAAAAAATACGAAGCTGAATCAACTACAGTTTCTGATGCTATAAACGGTGACCGTTCTAAAGAAGTACAAGACATGCAAAAAAGAATTGTTGACTTTAGAGATAACGCTCAAAAAGAATTACAACAAAAAGAATCTGATATTGTTAAACCATTAATGGAAAAAGTAAGAGCTTCAATCCAAAAAGTTGGTAAAGCTAAAGGATTTCAATACGTATTAGACGGTTCTACACTATTATTAGCTGACGGTCCTAACTTGACTGCAGATGTAAAAAAAGACTTAGGTTTCTAGTAGAAAAGTTATCAAACGATTCAAAAAACCGCTCCGCCTAATTTAGGTTGAAGCGGTTTTTTTGTTATCTTAATTTTTAGGATATTTAAGTTAGAGCACTTAACTTTGTTTTAATGAACAACAATCAACCCATAGGAATATTTGATTCAGGTATAGGAGGAACTTCAATATGGAGAGAGATTCACCATCTCCTACCTTATGAAAAAACTATCTACTTAGCAGATAGTAAAAATGCTCCTTATGGGCAAAAATCAAAAGAGGAGATTATCGCTTTAAGTATGAAAAATACAGACCTATTACTTGAAATGGGTTGTAAACTAATTGTTGTGGCCTGTAACACCGCTACAACAAATGCAATAAAAGAATTACGATCTAAATACGACATCCCTTTTATAGGAATTGAACCAGCCATAAAACCAGCTGCCACCCATTCTAAAACACAAACTATTGGAATTTTAGCAACCCAAGGAACACTTATTAGTGAACTATTTTATAATACAACCCAGAAATTTCAAAACACAAAGATCATTGAACAAGTAGGACACGGTTTAGTTCAACTTATTGAAAATGGCGAGATTAATTCTCCAGAAATGACACAATTACTACATTCATATCTACAACCAATGATTGAAGCAAATATTGATTTTCTAGTACTAGGATGCAGTCATTACCCCTACCTAATTCCGCAAATTAGAAAAATTCTACCTGATAATATTCAAATCATTGATTCAGGAGAAGCAGTTGCGAAACAAACCAAAAATATCTTAAACAACAAAATTGGTTTAACGAGTGAAAAAAATAATTCACCTATTTTCTATACCAATACAAACTCTAAGGTATTAAAAGACATTTTAGACAATAAATACGAAGTGATTGAACGCAATTTCTAGAATAATAGCTATTCCATTTAGAGTAATTACAAAGTCATAAAGTCATTGAGAATCTCAAAAAAAGTCTTTTTAAAGAATACTATTTCCCTACTTTTCTTTGAACCAACTAGAATACATAACATAGTTATCAGATATACGGCCTATTTCTCCAGCAAAATTAGATTGATCAATATCCTTTACTTTTTTTGCGGGCACTCCGGCCCATATAGATCCCGAGGAAACAACGGTATTTTGAGTAATAACAGCTCCCGCGGCAACAATAGAATTACTTTCAATAACACAATTGTCCATAACAATTGCTCCCATCCCAATTAAAACATTATCATGGATGGTGCATCCATGAACAATGGCATTGTGCCCTATAGATACATTATTACCAATAATAGTAGGATGTTTTTGATAGGTACAATGGACTATAGCCCCATCCTGTATGTTTACCTTATTGCCTATTTTAATAAAATTAACATCCCCTCGAATAACGGCATTAAACCATACACTACAAGAATCACCAAAACTTACGTCTCCCACAATTGTTGCATTTTCGGCAACATAACAATCTTTAGGTATCAGTGGTGATTTTCCGTTAACTGATTTTATTAACATGAAATAGAATTATATTTAATTAATGGCTGGACAGTTGCATTCGTATTTTTCAGGCTTACAAAACAAATTAAGCCCCAATGTAATTTGATGGTATCCCCCATTATCAAATTTAACAGCTCCCGCAACATGAGAGTAGGTATAGGCAACCATAAAATTTTTATAATTCATGCCTACAATCGGGGTTATAAATTGTAATTTTTGTTTTGCCACTCCAGAACCCGTAGAATATTCAGCGCCATCTAAGCTTCTTCGGTAAGAAAGTCCACCCCAGAGTGTTCCAAAATCCATATTTTTATAGGCTTTGATATTTAAATCAATAGATTTCTCTTTTGTTTTTTCAACTAACTGAAATAAAACTGAAGGTTCCCACAAAATTCTATCCTTATCCCCAAAAACATATCCAGCACTTAATAAATATTTCCTTAAATTATCACTTTCATATTCTGTATAAATATTCCTTCTTGTTTCGATAGCATTTTTCACAGTCCCGTGAACATAAAAATCTAAATAATTATAAGAAGCTCCAATATCCATATTAAAATAAGAATCCTTTTGTACTATAGTTCCATCAATAATAGGATCGAAGTCACCTGATTGCAAGAAACTAGTTTCGTCTAATTGACTTTGAATTAACCCCCCACTTATACCAAATGACAATTGATTCAAATCTATTTCATCTCTTGAAAACATCAAATGATAGGCATAAGACACTTTTAACCCTTTTTGAGAATGGTATCCGTTCTTATCATTGAACAGAATAATACCTGCACCTGCTTTTTCGCTCACTCTACCATTAAAACTTATAGTTTGAAGCTCCGGCGCATCTTCTTGACCAAACCATTGTTTACGAGATGTAAGTCTGATTTTAGCACAATTAGCTGCACCAGCCATTGATGGATGGATCAAATAATAATTGTCTGATAAATAATCCGAATAAACGGCAATCCCTTCTTGTGCATAAGAAAAGGAAGTGAAAAGCAATAAGGCAAATAAAATTTTAATTTTGTTATACATTGAAATACTATTATATAAAACCGAATATTTATGCTACTGAAAAGAATACTTAGCCGTAATAATACTAAACTAAAGTTAATTTATTCATTAATATATCAAATATAGGTATTCGTAGAAAATAACTTTACTAAATTTGTAAAAATTTACAAAAGTTATGACAAAAGTTACCATAAAAGAAACGCAAAACCCAACCATACTTAAATTTGAATTTGAAGATTTCATTACAAAAAATGAAAGTTTTGAGTTTAAAAACATTGATGAAGCTAAAGCATCTCCCCTCGCACAACAACTATTCTATCTGCCATTTGTAAAAACGGTATATATTTCAGGGAAATTTATAGCAATTGAAAAGTTTAGTATTGTTGAATGGGAAGATGTAAAGGAAGCTGTTGCTGAACAAATTGAAAAATTTGTCGATAATGGTGGTACAATAATAGCGATCGAGGAAAACAAAACTAAAAAACAACCTATTACTGTTTACGGAGAAACAACGCCTAATCCTGCAGCATTAAAATTTGTTGTTAGCAGAATGTTGACCAAAAACGCTATTGAATTTAAAAACATTGACCAAACCGCATCATCTCCTCTAGCCAAAGAATTATTTAAATTTCCATATGTTAAAGAAATTTTCATTGATGAAAATTACATTTCAGTAACAAAATATGAAGTTAATAATTGGGATGAAATTACGCTAGAATTAAGAAGCTTCATAAAACAATATATAGAGAATGGAGGAACGGTGCTAGATGAAACACTGATCCAAACCATTGTAAAAGATGAAAAAACCAAAGATGCCAATTTTGATTCCTTGGATGAAACCTCTCAAAAAATCATTAACATTTTAGAGGAGTATGTGAAACCAGCTGTAGCCGCTGATGGTGGTAACATAGCATTCGACTCTTATGAAGAATCATCTAAAACGGTGAAAGTAATCCTTCAGGGTGCTTGCAGCGGTTGCCCTTCTTCTACATTTACTTTAAAAAGCGGAATCGAAAATATGCTTAAAAGCATGTTAAACGACGATAAAATAAACGTTGAAGCCATAAATGCCTAAAATATAAAATTCTGATTTAGTGATCATTATGAAACTTTTAACCCTTTATTGTGAAGGATATAATTAAAAATTAGTTAAATTTAAGTTTAACTAAAAAATAAAAATTATGTCAGTTTTAAAAGTTATCGAATTACTTTCCAGCTCAAAAACAAGTTGGGAAGAAGCAACACAAAAAGCGATTACAAAAGCGTCAAAATCTCTGAAAAATATACGTTCCGTATATATACAAGATCAAAGCGTTTCCGTGAATGAAGGTAAAATAGCTGAATTTAGAGTAACCGTTAAAGTAACATTTGAATTAGAATAGTCTTCATTTTAAAAATTAAAAAAGCGTTCCTTAGGGAACGCTTTTTTTTAAGTAACTATCAACTCATCTATAAAATTTTAATGCTAAAAATATCACAAATTATTGATTATCAACACTTTAATTAACATTAAAATGTTTATCATTGTATCTTAATCTAAACGATAAATATTATGGGAGTCAGTTCATTTTTTAAAAATTTATTTGGCTCAGCCAAAGATTCAGCAGCTACAATAGCGGAAAAAATAGACATCAATTTATCACAATCTAAAGAGGCCGCAACACCCTACATGGAGAAAGCAGAAGAATTAGCTGAGGAAACAATCTCAAAAGTTGAAACGGCTTTAGAAGAAGCAAAATTAGCTGCTGCTCCAATTTTGGAAAAAGCTGAAAATTATGCCGACCAAGTTCAAGAAACCATAACAGAATTTAGTCAAGAAGCGGGAGAGAAATTAGGAAACGCTATAGCTTCTATTAAAGAAAATGCAGAAATCGCAAAAAATAAAATCGATCTTTTAACAAATGAAGTAAAAGAAATAGCAAGCTCGAATTTAAATTCTTCCGTAAAAGAAAATTCTCAACCAGAAAATAAAATTGAAGAATAACGCCTTCAACTCTAATTCTATTTTTGTAATTTTACACTATAAACACAAACCTTCTAGATTAGAAGGTTTTTTATTCCCTAAAAATGACCCTTACTATTGACGTGGTAACCCATTATGCCAACATATATTTTAACGAATTTCTTTCTTATTCCCCAAAACTGATATCAGCCTTCATCATTCTCTTTATTGGGCTATATGCTATTCGCATCATTAATAGACTCATTAGAAAAATAATGGTTAAAAGAGAATTAGACCCTACTTTAACTAAATTTTTAGCAGATATTTTACTTTGGGTTTTACGCGTATTGCTATTCGTTACATTCATTTCTAAATTAGGTATTGAAACTTCTTCTTTCGTAGCTATTTTAGGTGCTATGGGCCTTGCTATAGGATTGTCATTGCAAGGATCTCTATCTAATTTTGCAGGAGGAATGTTAATTATATTATTCAAACCATTCAAAGTTGGTCATACTATAGAAGCACAAGGGATTTTCGCGACCGTAAGTGAAATTCAAATTTTTGTAACTAAATTAACAACCCCAAATAATCAAACGGTATTTATTCCTAACGGTATTTTATCAAATGGCACGATAACAAATTACTCTTTGGAAAAATTCCGCAGAGCAGATTTGACCTTCTCCATTTCCTATGAATCTGATATTAAGAAAGCGAAAGATCTTATCATTGATATTTTGAACAACAATACTAAAGTGCTTGAAACACCAAAACCGGAGGTTTTTGTAAAAAACCTAACCGATAGTGCTATTCAACTAGCCGTTCGACCTTGGGCAAAAAACGAAGATTTTGGAGTTGTTTTTACAGAGACATTAGAAAACTGCAAAATGGCTTTTGACAATGCCGGAATTATTATTCAACCTTATGTCAAGGAAATATCTCAAAGCAATTCCTAAAGTACTTCACAAAAACTACTTTTTAGGAGTTGTTATCATAAAATCCTTCAAATAAAAGGGTTCAAAATAAGCCACATCTACTGTTTCATTATTTTGATATTTCACAAAACTTATTGCACTCATTTCCCTAGCAGATGGGTATTTAATTTCATCAAGAAATATGAAATTTTTTTTTGTTAATACTGTTTTACATTTATCATTACAATCTCCCACGAAATAAACTGGCGTATCGATAGATCCAAAAGACTGTTCTGTAATAACTTCAGCTTGCGTTTCTCTTTTATTTTGCAAATCCGATGTGAAAATTGCGCTATATACTTCCATCCTCCTTGCATCAATCATCGGGATTATAAGACCGTCTACAACTTGCGCTTGCGCAGCTAGAATTTGTAAAGTATCCACCGCAATTAAAGGAATAGACAAGGCATAGCACAACCCTTTTGCCGCAGAAACTCCAATTCGCAGTCCTGTGTAGGAACCTGGACCTTGACTAACGGCTACAGCCACTAAATCTTTAAAATGAATTCCCGCAGCTATTAAGCAGGATTCAATAAACACATGTAGCCGCTCTGCATGAGAATATCCCTCTTCTGCAATTTCATTACAAATAATCGTTTTTCCATCTTTTGAAATAGCTACTGAACAGTTTTTTGTGGCAGTTTCAATATTTAAAATATATGACACGTTTTATTAAATTAAAATTAAAAAAAGAAAGCCTTTTAAGTTGTTACAAAGGAATAAAAAAACAGCATAGAAAACAATCCAATTCTTGAAAGTCTCTACGCATCACAAACAAATGCGAAACCATTCATTCAACACCCAGTCAAGCATACTTTTTACAAAAAAACCTTTGCAGTCAGCAAAGGTTTTTTTGTAAAATGATCTCCTAGTTTTGACTAGTCTATTTTTTATCTTCTTTCTTATCCGATTTTAGCATCACTTTATCACCCGAATTTAATTCCTTTGTCACTGTAGTATAAGGACCCGTAATAACCACATCTCCTTTTTTTAAACCACTAAGTATTTCAATATTAGTATCGTCTTGAATTCCTGTTTTAATTATTCTGATCTTAGCTTTATCCCCAACTTTTACAAAAACACATTCAAACTTTTTATCACTCTTTGGGGCTGCATTTTTTTCTTCAGCCGTTTCTACCATTTTGATTTCCTTTACTGCCGCAGTATCTGATTTAACCACAATTGAACTGATAGGAACATTAATTACATTAGTTTTCGTTTTTGTAATAATATCAACCGTCGCTGTCATTCCTGGTCTAAAAGGAGAATAAGCTGCTGGCTTTCCTTCTAATAAATCTTGGTAAGATTCTTTTACAATTCTCACTTTAACTTTAAAATTAGTTACTTGATCCGAAGTTAACGCACTACTCGCCGAATTAGAAATACTTGTTACAACACCCTTAAATTTCTTTTTTAGGTAAGCATCCACTTCTACATTAGCTTCATCTCCCACTTTAATTTTTACGATGTCATTTTCATTTACATCAACTTCAACTTCCATATTATTAAGGTTAGCTACTCTTAACAACTCAGTACCTGTCATCTGTTGAGTTCCTAATACGCGTTCTCCTAATTCTACATTAAGCATCGATATTGTTCCATCAGCAGGTGCGTATATAATAGTACGACCTAAATTGTCTTTGGCTTCATTTACGGATGCAGAAGCGCTTTGTACATTAAAATACGCAGATTGCTTAGTAGCTTTAGCCACTTCATAGGTAGCGATGGCTTTATCCCAATCTGATTTAGAGATAATTCCTTTTTGAAATAAAGTTTTATTTCTATCATAGCTAGATTTAGCCTCGTTAAACTGAGCGTCAGCCTGAGTCAATCCCGCTTTTGAACCTGATAAACCAGCGATAGTTCTATTTAAACTAGAAGTATACAAGTCAGGGTTAATTTTTACTAATAACTCTCCTTTTTTAACTACTTGACCTTCCTTTACCGGCAATGAAATAATTTCACCCGAAACCATGGATGAAATTTTAACTTCAATTTCAGGTTGTATTTTCCCTGTTGCTGAAACAGTTTCAATGATGGTGGACGCAGTTACCTGGGCAATTTCAACTTCAATCCCTTGTTCCTTATTCCCTATTATTCCTGCTTTTGAGAGTCCGATTAATGCAACTATAAGTAGAACTACTCCTCCAATTATATAATAAATTGATTTCTTTGACATAATATATTTAGTTTTTAATGATAGGAATTCCGAAATAGAATTCTAATATTTTAATTTTAAAAATGTAATCGTACTTACTTCTCAATACTTCTGACTGCGCATTAGAAAGTAATGTTTGTGATTGATTTAGATCAAATGAGTTCATTAAACCAACATCAAATTTATCTTTTGCGTAATCGTAAGATGCTTGTCTGGATTCTAACGCAATTAAGGCTGACTCATGAGATTTTAAAGCACCTTTAGCATCTGCAAATGCGGTATACACATTTCTTTGCAAATCTAGATTTTGTTGTTCTAATGCAATTTTAGACTTCTCTAAACTTACTTTGGATCGTTCTACATTATTTTTTGCAGAGAATCCATTGAAAATAGGAATATTTAATTGCATACCATAGGACTGTCCTTTATTATCACTGAACTGATTAAAGAAAGGTGGTGCTGATTGCACACCTATAATTGCACCATTGCTATCTCTTAAAGCAATATCTGAATATGAAATTCGAGAATTAAAATTATAAAAACCTTGTAAAGTAGGTTGAAAACCTCCTTTTGCTATTGCAACATTCTTTTCGGCAATTTCTAAATTAGTTTGCGCAATTTTTAATTCAGTTCGACCTTCTTTTGCTTTGGCATAAATCACAGTAGGATTTTGAGCTAAAATATTGTTTTCGTCTTTAGCCTTCGTATCGTCAACCACATCAAAATCTTCAAAACTATCAAGTTGTAGCAGTTGCGCTAAACTTAATTTTGAAATCAACAATGCGTTTTCGGCAGTAATCACTTTTTGATTGTCAGATGCTAAAGTAGCTTTAATGTCTAATAAATCTCCTCGTGGGATCGTTCCAGCATTGACCAATTCTTGAGAACGGGTTAATTGCTTTTCATTAATCAACATTTGTTCATTTTGAACCTTTAAATTTTCTTTATTAAACAGCACTTGTAGAAAAGCATTTGCAACGTTTAGCGCAATATCCTCTTGCATTTTTGTCAATTGATATTGAGAAGCGATTATTGACAGCTTTGCTTTCCTAAGTGCATTTTGGTTTTGCAGCCCTTTATAGATATCTACCCCTACACTAACACCTGCCGACGTAAATTGCGTGGTCTTATTTTGTAAAAGTCCTGTGGTAATATCTTGGTTTAAACCAATATTCCAAGAATGAGAAGCGGATGCATTAACTGAAGGTAAAAAATTACCTAATGCACCTTGTTTTTCTATTGATGCCGTCTCCGTATCTAATACCGTTTGCTTTATTGATATGTTGTGATCAATGGCATAACTCACACACTCCTGCAATGTCCATTGCTTAGTTTGTGCACTGGCGGACAAACTAAACGCAAAAAACAAAACTAAAGGAATCCAACTATTTTTTTTCATATCTTTTATATGGCCATGTAGCAATGATACTACACACATTTAACATTACACTGAAAGATAAAACTCTTTTTTCGCAAATTATCTACTTGTTCATCTCAAGAATTTCAATCTTATTTTCAATTATTTAAAATAGTACAACATTAGTATCTATTGCTTTAATAAGCCGTAAACACAATCATGCAAACACCATCTTGATGTATAAGACTTAAATCTTCAATAAATGTTACACTTTGAATATAAAATATATTTCTTTTATTAATTTTACATTTCAAATTCACCAAAATGCAAAAACACATTACAAGTCTAATCCTATTGTCTTCTTTACTTCTTGGCTGCTCTACATTGCAAAAAATTGATACTTTAAAACCTGAACCTGACGATGCGAGCCCTATTGTTTACGATAATACTCCCTCGTATATTAATCTACCAATAAGCATCAAACTCAAAGATATTGAGAATACAACAAACGCGCTATTGACTGGGCTAATTTATGAAGACACAACCATTGAAGACGATAATGTTGCAATTAAAATCTGGAAATTAGCTCCTATCACCATTCAAAATGACAAAGCAACTTCAGGAGATAAAATAAAAACTATTTTACCCTTAAAGGCTACAATAAAATACAGAATAGGAACCAAAACAATGGGCGTTGAACTTTATGACACCAGAGAATTTAATTTAAATGGTGTAATTACATTGTCAAGCGCTGTAACACTAAATAATTGGAACTTAAAAACGAAAACTCAATTGCAATCATTAGTTTGGAATGAAAGTCCTACGATGCTCGTTTTTGGAAAAAACCTTCCTATAACGTATTTAGTCAACCCAGCTATCCAATTATTTAAATCTAAAATTGAAAAAACAATCGATCAAACCATCGAAAAATCAATGGACTTCAAACCAAATTTGTTGTCTGCGCTCGAAAAGATTTGTACTCCTTTTCAAATGAATGAAACTTATGAAAGTTGGTTAAGAATAACTCCTCTTGAAATTTACAGCACCGCTGCTCAATTAAAAAATGATTCATTTATTCTGCAAATGGGATTGAAATCCAATATGGAAACACTAATTGGACAACAACCTGAATCTAAATTTGATTCCAATACAATTGTATTAAAACCCGTTACTAAAATTCCGAATCAAATCACTGCCAATATTGTTGCGATATCCACTTACCAAGACGCCTCCAAGATCATCAGAAAAAATTTTATAGGCCAGGATTTTGGCTCCGGATCTAAGAAAGTTAAAGTACAAGGCGTATCGATATGGCACAAAGAAGGCAAAATGGTTATCGCACTAGACTTAATAGGCTCAGTAAACGGAACCATTTATTTAGCTGGATTCCCTCAATACGACAATACAACAAAAGAAATCTATTTTGATAAGTTAGACTATGTATTAGATACTAAATATAAATTAATGCGTACGGCGAACTGGTTAGCACAAGGACTTGTTTTACGAAAAATTCAAGAAAATTGCCGTTATTCAATTCAACCTAATCTAGAAGAAGGAAAAAAAACAATGAAGAACTACCTATCCAATTATTCCCCTATGACGGGTGTTTATATAAATGGAAAAATGGAGGATATACAATTTCAAAAAATTCAATTGACTAAAAATGCCATTTTAGCGTTTATTAGAGTAAATGGAGAAATAAAAGTTTCCATTGATGGATTGCGCTAGTGGATAAGACTACTCTAGTTTTTTCCTTTTTCTCATTTTATAAATAGCATATCCAATTGCCGCAACTAACAAATAAGGAACGACCATTAAATAAACAATACCGTCGTTTACAGCTTGAGCCTGCTCTTTGTTAGCATCACCTCCTAAAGCAGCCCTGCACATGGCACACTGTGCTGCGGAAGGAAACGTGTACAAGAAAAAAATTACATAAAAAAAAGCTCTTTTATTCTTTATAGTTTTAAACATAATAAGGAGAAATCATTAAATAGACAACCACACCGGTAACTGCGACATACAACCAAATTGGAAAAGTGATTTTTGCGATTTTTTTATGCTTGTCAAATACTTGAGCTAAAGCACGTACGTATGTAACTAATACTAAAGGAATTATAATAACTGAAAGAACGACATGTGTGGTTAAAATAAAATAATAAATATATTTAACTAAACCCTCACCCCCAAACTTAGTAGAATCTGTAGTCATATGATAAGCTACATACATCCCTAGAAAGGCAATGGAACAAGCAATTGCACTTTTCATTAAATTTTCGTGGAGTTTTCTATTTCCATTTTTGATTGCTAACACGGCAGAAACAAGTAGCACTGCAGTAATACCATTTATGGCGGCATAAATAGGAGGTAAAAAGGTAAGAGGCTCAACGTCCAGCCCCATTTTACGTAGGTTCACACTAAATAGCAAAACAACGACTAACGGAATGGCAACTGATAAAAGCACGATCCACTTATTGTATTTATTCTCTAAATTTTGTTCTTTATTTTTCATTTTTAATTATTCTTCTAATAAAACATTAATATCTTGCAGTATATCACGTACACCTTTTTTTTCTAGACCATCATAGTATAAAATTGGATTACCAAAATTATCTTTTCTACAACGAATATTTCCTTCTTTATCAATAAGAGCAAACAATCCTGAATGCTCAAAACCTCCTGCAACATTGCTATTCGCAGCAGCATAAAGATTAAAACCCTTATTTGCTATTGTATAAATATACTCTCTATCTCCAGTTAAAAAATTCCAATTTGACGATTTCACTCCTAATAATGCTGCATGATCTTTTAATATTGCGGGGGTATCATGATTAGGATCAATTGTAATAGATGCTATTCCAAAATTAGGATTTCCAAAATATTTATTTTCAATAAGCAACATGCTCTGGTTCATTTTGGGACAAATCGAAGGACAGGTCGTAAAGAAAAACTCTAAAACATAAACCTTTCCTTTGTACGATTCATTTGTGATTTTTTCATTGTTTTGATTGACTAAAACAAACTTTGGTGCGGGACCTATTGTAACTAATTTTCCATCGCCTTTGTTAATCGCATTGCCTTGATCGAGACGATCCGCCTTTACAACATCACCATCTTTTATTCTATCTATAATTTTAGGAATAGCATAAATTCCAAAAATTAGAATAATAAACGAAATACCTATGTAGGACTTATTCTTAAACATATTAATCTTTTAGAAGTTGCTTAGTTGCATTATGATTTTTTTTGAGAGCCGCTCTATACTCATATAATATAATCTTAAAATCATCTAACATCTCATTACTCAAATCTGCAGGATGAAAAGTATCATACCCTTCCTTGTATTCTTTCTTTTCTTTTCTTCCTCTTAGGTTTCTCTCTTTATCAACGATGTAGACTAACGGCGTACCCACGTTTTTATCCAAGCTACCAACTAATTTAAGTTGTTTGTAATAAGCTTCAATTTCTTGAGGTGTAGCAAATACAAACTGCCACTGAGAGACATCTGTAAATTCATCAAGCGCGTCTAAAATACTTACAATATCATTTTCGGTACCTAATGGACACACCATAACAAATTGCAAATCTTTAAATGTATGATAACGTTGATATATTTTTTCATTGAGATTAAAGAGATTGCCTCTATTGGTCAATACATCGCTACCTGGAAATCCCAAAACAGTAATTTTCTTATCTAAACTAACTTTTTCATTTTTCAAGGACTTCCAATTACCCAGGTCAGCAATTTTAGGAGTTATTACAGGCAATTTAGTAAAACTATTTACCCCGGAAGCGAAAAACAAGTAAGCAACGATTGGTAAAATAAAGAGAATAAAAAGGACAAAGTTTTTTTTCATTTCTGAATAAATATTAAAGTACAAAAATAAAAAAAGGCACGCAATGCGCACCCTTTTTTTGAATTAATATATTGTTAAAAATTCCATTTGATTGTTGAATCTTTAAAAACACCATAAATATAATCCCCTTCAGTCAATAGAATGAAAAGTAAATATGAAATTAAGAAAATAACAGGCAATACAACTGCCCATCTTAAACTACTTTTTTCGCCTTCCATGTGCATAAATGCCCATACAATATAATACGCTTTAAAAATAGTTAAAATATAAAATATCCAATTTAGCAAATTCATGCCAAGAAAATGATTTAAGTGTAAGAATTCTGGTTTTATAATCCCTAGAAAAACCTCAACGGTTGTTACAGCAGATAATAATCCGAAAACAAACCAAATTCTTTTTGTATTAGAAACGTGTTCGTGTGACATAATAATAATCTTTAAAAATTAAACTAGATAGAATACTGTAAATACAAATACCCAAACTAAATCGACAAAGTGCCAGTATAAACCCACTTTCTCTACCATTTCATAACTCTTTCTTTTCTCATACGTTCCAAGAAGTACATTAAAAAATATAATGATATTTATAATTATTCCAGAGAAAACGTGAAATCCGTGAAATCCAGTAATAAAGAAAAAGAAGTCAGCAAATAATTTGCTTCCGTACTCATTTCTTGTAAGATTTGCCCCTTCAACAACATAAGAGGCTTGAGACAATCTTAACTCAGATTCTTGTCTAGTTAAAACTGTTTTGTGTTTTATCTTTGTTAGCTCGTGATTTATTTTAGGATCTTTAGCAATTGCCTCATCTCCTTCATAAATAACTTCCGTTCTAATCAACAAATCTGGATGCGCTTTAAACCCGGCTTGAACTTCAGCTACAGAATAAGAAGGCAACGTTGGTTCACTCATAAACCATTTCCCTTTATTCCCTACTAATTGCTCTCTACCTTCATTTAAATCAACAGCAAAATCTGCCAAAGCAACACGATGCCCTTCTTTATCAACAAACTGAAGTAAACTACCTCCTTTTGTTTCGATTGCACCATATTCTCCTTTAATAAAATTTTTCCATTCCCAAGCTTGAGATCCAACGAAGATCATACCACCGATAATGGTTAAAAACATATAAATAATAACTTTGTTTTTTTTCATTTGATGACCTGCATCAACAGCCAAGACCATAGTCACTGACGAGAAAATTAAAATAAAAGTCATTAATGCCACATAGTACATAGGTGCAGATACACCATGCATAAATGGGAAGTGAGTAAACACTTCATCGGCCAATGGCCAAGTCTCAATAAATTTAAATCGAGAAAAACCGTAAGCTGCTAAAAATCCAGAGAACGTTAAGGCATCTGATACGATAAAAAACCACATCATTAATTTACCATAACTTGCTCCCATTGGCTCATTGCCGCCTCCCCAAGTTTTTTCTTCACTATTTGCAGTAGTAACTGTCGCTTCCATAAAAGTTATTCGTTAAAAAGTTCCCAAATTTACGTTTTTTTCTTATTTAAAGAAATATAAA